>JAKANW010000001.1 GCA_021823555.1 Chloroflexota bacterium | reverse complement strand
GTGGTCAAGAAGGGCGCGGCCACTGTCATTTCGCGCGACCCGCTCAAGATCCAAGCGACCGACCCGCTGCCCGATGGTCTGCACGATTACGAAGTGAAGTTCCTGCAAGCCTTCAAGAACGAGGATGCGCGCACCCGCCAGAATGAGTTGCAAAGCACGATGGTGGCACTGGTCAAGTCTGTCACGGAGAAGATGCGCGGCTTCAGCCGCAAGGAAACGGTGGACTACTACAAATCCATCATGGAACGCGCCTGGCAAGAGATCGAAGCGGCCGGTACGCCCGAAGTCAAAAGCCAGAAATTCGATGAGACCATGGAGTGGACCATGCTCGACAAGGATTACGACGGCCGCATGCGCCGCACCCTCACTGGCCCGGTTTTCCTCCCAATGTGGTGGGGCCGCTACGACCCGACCTTTAGCTCGCGTCCTGCTTCGATAGGCGCATCCCAGCCCTCCATGCAGCGCTCCGGCGCTTCCTCCTTGCCCGGCGCGGACTTCGCGGCTTCGGTCGTGACGGGCGTACAAGGCTTCTCGAGCAAAGTTATCGGTAACTTGAATACCTTCACCAGTAAAGTGACCAGCACCACCAATCCCCCGCCCAAGCCATCCGTGGGCGGTTCCTATCGCGGCGGGGGCGGCGGACATTCCTGCGCTTGCGCCTGTGCCTGTGCAGGTTGCGCCTGCGCCTGCGCCGGCGGCGGACGATAATCAGTAAGCAGTGGTCAGTGTTCAGTCATCAGTGACCGTCAAAGGATTAATGGTATGTCCATTCTGGAATCACTAAAAACTTTTGGGAAGCCACCGTCCACCGTCCACCGTCCATCGTCTGGACTTTATCACTACACCCGCCAGGACGAGCATGAAAAGTCGCGCATCCACCTGCGCCTCGACGAGGACGGTCACGGCACGCTGATCGTCAACGCCAACCGCATCATGCACCTGAATCCGACGGCGGCGCTGATGGCCTATCTCATTCTGGAAGGCGTTCAGAAAACCGAAGCAGTCAACGCCATCACGCAAAAATATCGGATCAGCAAACGCCAGGCAGCGGAGGACCTTTCAACCTTCAACTTTCAACTCGAAGAATTGATCCGCCCCGACGGCGCTTGTCCCGTCCACGAACTGGATACCGATATGCTGGCCCCGTTCAGTGCGCGGCCCTCGGCTCCCTACCGCATGGATCTGGCCATCACATATCGCTGCAACAATGACTGCGCCCACTGCTACAACGCCCGCGAGCGAAACTTTCCTGAACTGACCACCGACCAGTGGAAGAAAATCCTGGATGACTTGTGGGCACTGGGCGTGCCGCATATCGTCTTCACCGGCGGCGAAGCCACCCTGCGCAACGACCTGCCTGAGCTGATCGCCCACGCCGAATCCAACGGGCAGATCGCTGGTCTCAACACCAATGCTCGCCGCCTGTCCGATGAAAAATATGTCCGCCAATTGGTGGAGGCTGGTCTTGACCACGTGCAGATCACAGTCGAGTCCTGTGATGAGCAAATCCACGACCAGATGATGCAGGCCAAGGGCGCCCATCGGCAGACCATTCAGGGACTTAAGAACGCCCTGGCCAGTCCGCTGTACGTGATGACCAACACCACCATGCTGCGCACCAATGTCCGCAAGATTCCCGACACGCTGGATTTCCTGGCCGACTTGGGCGTGCCGACCATCGGACTGAACGCGCTCATTTATTCGGGTCACGGCCTGACCGTGGGAACGGGTCTGCGCGAAAACGAATTGCAGCCCATCCTCGATATGGCTACCCGCAAGACTGCCGAACGAGGGCAGAAGCTCATCTGGTACACGCCCACCCAATATTGCGAGTTCGATCCCACCGCCAGCAACCTGGGCGTGAAGGGCTGCACCGCCGCACTGTACAGCATGTGCATCGAATCGAACGGCAACGTGCTGCCCTGCCAGTCCTACTACACACCGGTTGGCAACATGCTGACCGACTCGTGGGACTCGATCTGGAACCACAGCTTGTCCGTGCAACTGCGCGAACGGCAGGGACTGCCCGAGAAGTGCAACGGCTGCCCCGTGGTCTCGGAGTGCGGTGGAGGCTGCCCGCTCAAATTCGAACACAACTACGTTGGAGTCCAAAGTCTTCGCGAAGCACCCCCTTGGGGTCAGACTTTGGGTTAACCTTGTGAGAAATTCCAAAATCAGGAGATTTTGAAATCCAAGATGGAGAGTGCATGAACGAACACGAATGGATCAAGGAATTCCCCGCTGCGGTCACGGTCTGTGACCCGGATGGGACCATCCTGGCGATGAACGACAAAGCAGCCAAGACTTTTAAGAAGGATGGCGGCTGCGCCTTGATTGGCAGGAACATGCTCGATTGCCATCCCGACCCGGCGCGTGACAAGGCCGGGCGCCTGCTGGCCGCACGTGAGAAAAATGTGTATACCATCGAGAAGAATGGCATCAAGAAAATGATCTACCAATCGCCCTGGTATAAGAACGGTCAATATGCCGGGTTTGTAGAACTCTCGCTGGAAATCCCATTCGAGATGGAACATTTTGTAAGAACGTAACGCATTTGGAAAATTGCGCCACAAATAACCATGACCACGCTGAAAAACGCCGAGATTTGTTACCTGTTAGCCTTCCCCGATTCGGCCGATAAAACGACCGAGCCGCTGGACCAGATCCGCGGGTTGAAGGACGCGCCGTACTTCCAACCCGTGGATATCCGCGTCAGGACGCTGGGACAGGCCGAAGTCGAGGCGGGAGGCGTGATCGTCAACGTCACGCGGCAGCGCTATGAAGATCGCATCCAGATGGTGGAATGTCGCTTTTCATTGGAAAACGCCCTAAGCATGGAAGCCAATCAGCAGCGCGAGACAATCGAAAAGGCGCTCCAGGCCAAGTTTGTCCCCAGGGCTTATCAGGAAGATGGGCTGTTTGAGGAATATATCATTCTGCTCTTGAACGACGCCCGGCCATCCCCGGATGCCTTCCTGGATAAGAACGCCGCCAAGCTGGCGCGTTTCATCCGCTCGCAGCGCGAAATATTCGACCAGCGGCAACTGGACGAGATCCTGATCTCGCGTGTGCGCTACTCCAAGGATGACCTGACGGTAGTGGACTGGGAAGGCGCGGTCATCATCGCGCCCGACGGCGACTACCAGTCAGACATCGAACTGCTCAAGATTGGCAACTATCAATTGTTGCGCTACCGCATGGTGGACCGCAGCCTGGATAGCAGCCTGCTGATGATCAATGAACAGTTCCGCGAGGACCCGCGCCGCTTCCGGCCCGGCCCCACGCGCAAACAGATCCGCCGCATTATCCAGCACCGGCTCGACATCATGCTGGATTTCGAACACACCGAGCAAAACCTGCTCCTGATCGGAGACTGGTATACCTCCCAGCTTTATCACGCCATCCGGGATGAGTTCTACCTGGAGGACTGGAAGCAGGCCATCAAAGATAAATTGGACAACCTGGAAGGCATCATCGAGACCATCCAGGAAAACTTCTCGCTCACCTGGCAAGGATTAATGGAACGCGTGGAATTAACCGGCTGGATCATTTTGCTGATCGGCTACTTCATTTTGTTCTTCATCGAGTCGAGCACTTTCCATAAACCGTAAATTCGGAGGTCCCATGAACTTCATCACCCGCCTGTTCACGAATGAAAAGCCGCTGCCTGCCGGCATTTATCACACGCAGGCTGCGACGGAGGATAAACAGCCGTATCGCATTCACCTGCGATTGAACAGCGATGGTTCGGGCATCCTGGTCGTCAACGCTGCCACCGTCCTGCACCTCAACCCCAGCGCGGCCGAGTACGCCTATCACTTCATCAAGGGTACGGCTCCCGAGGAAGTCGCCAAACAGATCGCAGCGCGCTATCGTGTGAACAAGAAGACCGCCCTGGCCCACTACGCGGACTTTGCCGACCGTATCCACACCCTGGTCTCGACTCCGGATTTGGACCCCGTTTCCTTCCTCGACTTTGAGCGGGCCGCGCCCCATTCGGCGGACCTGACCGCCCCGCTGCGCCTCGACTGCGCCCTGACCTACCGCTTGCCTAGGGGAGCCAAAGCCGAAGACGCCCCCACCAAACGCGTGGAGCGCGAACTGACCACCGACGAATGGAAAGCCATCCTGGATAAGGCCTGGCAGGTTGGCATCCCACACATCACGTTCACGGGCGGCGAACCGACCCTGCGCGAGGACCTGCTCGAACTGATCGCCCACGCCGAACAACTTGGCCAGGTCAGCGGCCTGCTGACGGACGGGCTGAAACTGACTGACAAGAGCTACCTGCAGGAACTTCTGCAAACCGGACTGGATCACGTGCTGGTCATCCTCCAGCCAGACCAACAGAAGTGCTGGCAGGCCATCGAAAACATCGCGCCGGAAGACCTGTTCATCACCGTGCACTTTACGCTCACGAAAGAGTCAGCCAAAGAGGCGCGGCAAATCCTGCAAAAGCTGGCTGACTTGGGCGTGCGCAACCTGTCACTCAGCGCTGCCGATCCTACACTGGTGGAGGATATGATCGCCCTGCAAAGCCAGGCACAGGAACTGGGCTTTACCATGCGGTGGGATCTGCCTGTCCCTTATTCAGACGCGCACCCAGTCGCCGCTGAAACGGAAGATGACAAGGTCCCGTCCGGCGCGGGCAAGACCTGGTTGTATGTTGAACCGGATGGAGACGTGCTCCCCGCCCAGGGCGCGGCAAATCAAATCCTGGGCAACTTCCTGCGCGATCCATGGGAGAAGATCCACTCGTAATCAGTAAGCCACAAATGATCTCTACATCGAAGAAAGGGGGACTACCCCAATGAAATACTTGATGAACAAACACAATGTCAAACCGTTCCTGTTTTTGGCGCTCATGACCGTCGCCATTTCAATGGCCTGCATGACCGCTCAAAACCTGGTCTTTGGCACGCCTACGCCGGTCGCTACTGCCAGTGCGGCACCTGTTCCACTCACTGCCACTGTCACGACCATCCCTACCGTCAGTTGGACTCCGGTTGCCTGTCAAGATGAGACCTGCCTGAACTCCTGCCTCGACCGCATCAATCAAGCCCTGGCGACCAATCCCTTGAAACCGGTGGAAGGCAATTATGCGGGCGCAAACGCCAATTTCAACCTGGTGATCTACAAGATCAAGGATGGCAAGATCATCGAGCCGAACGTTGTCTGGGTGCCGTCAGAATACAAGGTTTATCAACAGGATACTGCCGCTCAACAGCGCGTCTGGGATTACTACACCGCCCTCTTCCCCTCCAGCCAGATCAAATGGCTGTCGGAATACGTTGTTTACACAGATGGGCCTGGGGACATCCTGGCCTGGGTAGACCGGACCTATGACGACAGCACCAAATGGCGGCTGGGCGTGGATATTCTTGATTCGGCAGACCCGGTTTACCTGACCGAGACCCTCGTTCATGAGACCGGCCACCTGATCACGCTCAACCCCGATCAAATCCCAATGGATCAAAATTTCATCTACACTCCCTACCAGGACTCGGTCATCTGCAAACAATTCATGACCAGCGAAGGTTGCAGCAAAGCAGACTCCTATATCAATCTTTTTTACCAAAAGTTCTGGAAGGCTATTTACAATGACTGGTTGAGAACGGTCTATAAATCGGACGCGCAAACCGACGAAGAAATTCAACAGGTAGTCTACCAGTTCTATGCGCACCATCCGGGGGAATTTGTCAGCGAGTATGCAGCCACCAACATCAAGGAAGACCTGGCCGAAACATTCACAAATTTCGTCCTGCATCCCAAACCCACCCACAACTACATCGCCGACCGGAAGGTTAACTTCTTTTATGGCTTCTCGGATATGGTCGCCCTGCGCCAGCAGGTCATCCAAGCCATGTGTTCTTATGCACATTAAACTAACTCACCTAACGCAAAACGTCCCGCCGCCATTGGCCTGGCCATGGGAGTGGCCGCCATCGTATTGAGCGCGCTGAGAGCCGCATCCAATGAAACCAGCATCGCCCTGGTGGGGATTGGGTTGTTCGCCATCGGCCTGGCCTCGCTGCAAAACGAATAAGAATGTCTTGGAATCCTTTGTAAGCAGTCTATAAGGAACACAAAAACTTTTAATGGTATGCTTGCTCAAAACATCTTGGAGACAGTCTAATGGGCCGCATCTTATTGCTCATATTTGGGCTTCTCTGCCTGTGCCTTATCATTTTTTGTTGCATTGGGATCATGATTTACGCGTTTCTGCTTAATTCCCCGGACGGCGCACTCCATACGCCTTCCGCTCCCTCAGCAGGTAGCCCCGCGACCGTTACCCCGCAATTCCAGGTGACAGCAGAAGTCCCCACAGTTGTGGTCACCCCGCAAGTGCAGGTACCCGCTGCAACCTGCCCGGATGTCATGACCAGTGTGCTGAAGGCCGGGGAAGGCGACTCCTATGGGCCAGGCAGTGATTACAGTGATAACCCGACCGATCAAACGCTGGTCATCTACTCCGTGGATGGCAACCAGATCAGCAATCCTTACTACAGCTCGGTTCCCAACAAGCTGCGCAGCATGCAGTTGGACACACAAAGCCAGCAAGCCGCCTGGGATTTATTTACCGAGTTGATCCCGCTCGATGATCGTCAAATGGTATCCAAATACATGGTTTTCACTGACGGCCCAAGCAATATCCTTGCAGCCGTCGAACAGGCACCCGATGATCCCAACAAATGGGCTGTGGAGCTGGATTCGGCCGACCTGGCGGATAAAAAAATACTGGTATTTACGCTTATCCACGAATACGGTCACTTGCTGACGCTGAACGCATCCCAGGTTCCGCCCAATATGGCGGTCTTCAATAACCCTAACGATGACAACCTTTACGAAAGAGAAGTAGCTGCCTGTACCACTTACTTCCCGGGTGAAGGCTGCAGTCTGTCGGATTCATACATCAATACTTTCTATGACCGTTTCTGGCAGCAAATTGTAAAGGAATGGCAACCGATAGATGACCTGTCCTATCAAGACGACCAGAGTGAATATTACGATCAGCTCTATGCCTTCTACCAGAAACACCAGGATCAGTTCGTAGACGATTACGCCGCCACGGACCCTTCGGAAGATATGGCCGAAACCTTTGCCTACTTTGTCCTATCGCCAAAGCCCAAAGGCAATACAATTTACGAACAAAAGATGTTGTTCTATTACAACTACCCCGAACTCGTCCAGATACGGGAACAGATATTACAAGGCCTGTGCCAGATCAAACCATAACATGAATGACCTGCCCCGTCCCATTCTCGAATCCTACTGGGTCGAACCGAAGCGCCTGCTGGCAGGCGAATATCCCGGCCATTACAGAGAGGAACAAACCCGCCAACGACTGGATATTTTTCTACAGGCAGGTTTTGGCACATTCATCAACCTGACCGCCAAAGGCGAACTCCCACCCTACTGGCCCATCCTGAAGGAGCAGGCCCGCGCCTACGAGCGCAGCGTGTCCTGCCTGCACTTCCCGATTGGGGATTTTGGCCTGCCGACGCGGGAAGCCATGCTGGACATCCTCAACGCCATCGACTCCGCCCTGGCCGTGAATCACAAAGTGTACCTGCATTGCCAGGCCGGCGTTGGGCGCACCGGCACAACCGTCGGCTGTTACCTGGTGCGGCACGGTTTCAGTGGGGAACGAGCCTTGCAGCAGTTGGGCGAATGGTGGCAAACCGTCCCGAAGAGCAAAATGTATCCTCGCTCGCCGGAAAACAAATCCCAGGAACAATTTATCCTGAACTGGAAAGAATAACCCCATGGACTGGCATTCTCGTTACCTTCAGCAGGCCAACTGGACACGTGAACTGGGCGCCTATTTGTTCAAGCGCGCCAGCCTGGAAAGCGCCCACCGCCTCCTGGAAGTGGGATGCGGGACGGGCGCCATCCTGGGCAGCCTTTCCTGCCAGGCCACGCTTCACGGGCTGGACCTCGAGCCTGCCGCGCTGGCCCAATGCCGTATCCACGCCCCAGCCGCGATCTGCACGCGCGGCGACGCGCTATCGCTGCCCTATCCATCGGAATCATTCGACATCGCGTATTGTCATTTCCTGCTGCTATGGTTGGATGACCCACTCCAGGCGCTCCGTGAAATGAAACGAGTCACGCGGCGCGGCGGGCATGTGCTGGCGCTGGCTGAACCCGATTACACCGCCCGCGTGGATCAGCCACTCGCGCTGGCTGTGCTGGGTCAGTGGCAGACCGAGGCGCTTAAGCGCCAGGGCGCGCATCCCGGTTTTGGGGCGCAGTTGGCGGGGACCTGCTTCCAGGCGGGCATCCAACTCGTCGAAACGGGGACAATTCAAAGTCGGGGGGAGAATCGGCTGACGCCCGCAGAACGGGAACTGGAATGGGCCGTGCTGGAAGCCGATTTGGCGGGAAGCGTCCCGGCGGCAGACATCCAAAAAATGAAGCAACTGGATGAGCAAGCCTGGGCGCGCGGTGATCGTGTATTGAATGTACCCACTTATTTTGCCTGGGGACGGGTATGACCATTACGATGCAGTTCTCAATTAATTCCAGCTTAAGGGGCAAATGACTCTCAATGAAAACGATGTATAATCTCTTCAGAAATTGGAGGCCTGTTTGGAAGCAACGCAACCTGAAATCCAGTCTGAGGTTCAGCCAGATGCCCAGTCAACCTCTCAACCCGAAGAAAAACCGAAGTGGGGGCAAATGGTCTGGGACATCCTTGAGACTGTTGTGCTGGCAGTCGTTTTATTTTTGGGCATCAACGCCGTCTCTGCCCGCGTTCGAGTGGACGGTCCCAGCATGAATCCCACCCTGCATAACGGTGAGTTCGTGCTGGTCAACCGCATGGCCTATCGTTTTGGCAACGTTCAACGCGGGGATATTATCGTTTTCCATTACCCGGTGGATCCTTCGCAAGATTTGATCAAACGTGTGATCGGCCTGCCCGGCGACAAAGTGACGGTGCAGTTGGGCGTCGTCAGCGTGAACGGTATCAAGTTGAATGAGCCTTACATTGCCGCTTCGCCAGCCTATAACGGAGAGTGGCAGGTGCCCGACGGGTATCTGTTTGTGCTGGGCGATAACCGCAACGACTCGTCCGATTCCCATTCGTGGGGCATGTTGCCGATCAAGAACGTGGTCGGCAAAGCCGTCCTCATCTATTGGCCGCCGCCTGAATGGACTGTGATCCAGCACTTCGATCTTCCGGCGTCAGCAGGATAAAAGGAATAGAGCATGGGCGATAACGAGAACGAGACCGCCAGCCTTGAGCCTGTCCCTTGCAATGAGTGCATGGCCGGGGTGATGCACCCGCGCCTGATCACGTATTTCACCTGGCTGGGCGAGGAACTGATCACTGTGCCCCACTTCCCGGCCTGGGTGTGGCAGGTATGTGGCCGCCGCGAATACGATGAAAAAGCCATCTCCTGGCTGACCATGCTCCTTAATCCGAACGCGGGCAAACCCACCCGCCACAAAAAGGTCCCGCCGCGTTCCCGACCTCAGCCTGGCGCGGCCCGCCCCATATCTGACTCCTGATCGATAAGGATTTCTGCCCATGGCCATGGATACCGCTCCTCGAACCTACCGCTTCCTCCCCGCCGATATTTTGACATCCGGGTATCGAGCTGTGGGGAAAGTCATGGTATCCAGTACCGGCCTGATGGGTATGATGAACGACAGTACACACTCCGTCATGGAAGTCCACGATGCCCGACTGGCGCGCGTGCACATGCCCACCAAGCTGGTGGATCACTTTGAGATCATCCGCATGATGAAATCCCAGGTTTATGCCGTGTGCATGGCCCGCCGGGAGGATCTTGGCCCGCAGGCGTTGGTACGCGGCGGCTTCGCCAGTGTGGTGGAGTATCCCGTACGCATCACCACGCAAGTATTTGAAGTGGAAGGCACGCTCGAATTACCCGGACGGTTCGATTTCGCCACGTTGATGACGGACGGCACTCGCGATTTCGTGCCCGTCTTCAACGCCGCCCTGACCGCCATCCTCATCCCCACCCTGCGCGTGGAAAGCCCGGGCATGTTGATCAACCGCCGCCAAATTGACATGATAGCTTTATTGGGTAACCGCGTTAAGGCGGAGGGTTAACCGCTCAAATGCTTGACTGGCCTGCGGGGGGATGATACAATCCGCCCGCTCAATCGAAGAACGCCCCCATCGTCTAGTGGACCAGGACGCAACCCTTTCAAGGTTAAGACTGGAGTTCGAATCTCCATGGGGGCACCTTCCTATAGACAAAGTATTGATTTTGAATACAGCATTCTTCAACAAGTGTACAGGGGAGAGAGGTAATCTTTAGGGCTTGTTTCTAAAGGGTAGACATGCCACAAAAACGAAAGAGCCAAAGCTATCTTCCCATCATCCTTGGTATAAGCACATTCTGCATGATTTTTTGCATGGGCGTGGTTTTTGTTTCTGTCCTCGGCAGTCTCTCCGCACAACAACCCGCCCTGGCCTCCCCACTTCCATTATCTACAATCATCGCTCAAACATTCCAGGCATCCAGCGCCCAAACGGCCCTGGCACAATCACCTACAGCCGTCAGCACAGCTACTCTTTTCTTAACCCTTATACCTGGAGCGTTTACTGAAACGCCCACCTTTATCCCATTGCCAACAACTGCAATTGGAGTTATTGATTTGCCATCTAGTGCATCTTGTATCCCACATACTGTCCCACAAACCGGAATTGTCGTCAATGTTGTGGATGGCGATACTATAAAAGTTAAACTCGATCAGGATAGCCAAACCTACACCGTCCGCTATATTGGCATGAACACGCCGGAAAATACAACCAAGATCGAATACTTCGGGCCCGAAGCCACTGCCCAAAATAGCGAGCTCGTCAGCGGCAAAAGGGTTATCCTCTACAAAGACGTCTCAGAGACCGATAGATACGGGCGCCTCCTACGTTTCATCATTGCAGAGGGGAAATTCGTCAATTACGAACTTGTCGCCCAGGGATATGCCACTGTTGATACCTTTCCGCCCGATATTGCCTGCGCTGATTTGTTCCGCGCCGCTCAGCAAACCGCCTCTGCATCTTCCCTTGGGCTTTGGACAGCGCACCCAACTTTTTTGGCGATAGCAACCCCCACATTGGGTGGAACCGCTCTATGCGCCTGCACAGGCAATCTCTATAATTGTTCAGATTTCAGTTCCCGCGCTGAAGCCCAAGCCTGCTACGACTACTGCATATCTATTGGTGCAGGCGATGTCCACAAACTCGATGGTAACAACAATGGTCTAGCCTGCGAGAATTTGCCCTAATTGTGATATCCGCGCCACCCACTCTTCTTCGATGTACTCACAAAACCGCTGCATGGCGGTTTTTGTTTAATTCACAGGAAGAGTAAAAGCCGCAAACATTGAGATGAAAACAGCATTCCCTAAATTTTTTAAAACTGCCTATTGACTCCGTTCGGGGATTTTGCTATTATTAACGCGTGTTACTAACACGCGTTAATAGATGAACAATAAGATTTCGAAACCCAAACGTGTTACCAGCCAGGATGTGGCGAACCTTGCCGGGGTCTCTCGCACCACGGTGTCACTTGTGCTGAACCAAGTAGAGGGATTCCAGATCAGCCAGGAGACGCGCGAGAAGGTGTTCGAGGCAGCCGAAAGCCTCGGATACGTGCCCGATGCAGCCGCACAGGCATTGGCCAGCCGGCGCACCAAGGCCATCGGCCTGGTCATGACGCGCAGCCCGCATCACATTGCCACCGACGCCTTCCTGCCCCAGATCATCAGCGGCCTGCTGACCGTTGTTAAACAGAATAATCTGCGGTTACTCATCGAGTCTGTAGAAGCGGAACATCAGGAACAGGCCTATCTCGAGTTGGCGCTGGCCAAGCGCATTGACGGGATGATCCTCTCCACTCCCCGGATTGATGACGTGGCGTTGAAAAACTTTGAGCGGGTGGATATCCCCATGGTGTTAATGGGACACCTGACCGGTTCGAATCTTTACTCTGTGGATGTAAACAACTGTTCGGCAGCCAAAGAGGCAGTGGATTATCTCATTGGGCTGGGACACCAAAAAATCGCCTGTATCACCAGCGCGCCTGCGTCCTACACAGCCACTCCCGATCGCGTGCAGGGCTATCTGGAAGCCCTGGAAGTCGCTGGTGTCCGCTCTGACCCCGAACTGATCCGCTATGCGGATTTTGATCCTTCCAGCGGTTACGACCGCATGAAATCCCTGTTGACGTCAGGGAAAAAGTTCACTGCGGTTTTTGTGGCCAGCGATAACGTGGCTATAGGCGCCAAAGCTGCCTTACGCGAAGCCGGTCTACACGTACCCGACGATATCTCCATGGTCGGGTTTGATGACATCCCCTGGGCGCAATATTCCGATCCCCCTCTCACAACCGTTCACCTTCCAGCAGAAGAATTGGCGCGCCAGGCCTGCATCATGCTGATTAATTTGTTGAAAGGCAAAGAACCGGAGGATCGTCATCTTGACCTCGGCACCGCATTGATTGTACGGAACTCGTGCAAGGCAATTTGATTTAAAGCAGGAATGATGATGTAAAGGAGGTGATGCTCCCGGCAAGATGTGTACGTTCATATAGAAAACGTTTGAAAATTGTGTTCCAAATTCGACGAGGAGAAAATGAAAAACAACCGTATCACTCTAACTCTGATGAGCCTGCTTGTTGTGGTGTCTGTGGTGCTCACCGCATGTGGGCCGACTGCCACCCCGCAAGCCCCGGCTACACAGGCGCCTGCCACCCAGGCACCCGCGACGCAAGCGCCTGCAACACAAACACCCACCAGCGCGATTGACTGTATGGGCGCCAAACAAGGCGATCAATTGACCGTCATGTACCAATGGTCTGGAGCCGAGGAAGAGAGCTTCAATACGATCATCAAGCCGTTCGTTGACGCTTGTGGAGTTAAGATCGTGGCGCAGTCCAGCCGCGATAACGCCGTCCTTGACACGGCGGTCAAGAGCACGCCGCCCGATGTGCTGTTCTGGCCGAACCTGACTCCCCTAAAGCTGTACTCTGACAAACTCTTGGCGCTCGATTCGGTCGGCGCGAACAAAGACAATTACCCATCCTACTGGATGGACATGGGCTCGACCAATGGAAAATGGGTCGCCATCCCGGTGAAGGCCGACGTCAAGTCAATTATCTGGTACAGCCCGACACAGTTCAAAGCGCTAGGTTACGAAGTTCCAACCACCTTCGCAGATCTACAAACTCTGGCTGACAAAATGGCGGCAGATGGTAACGTGCCGTGGAGCATGGGCTTCAATAACGGCGGCGCCGCCGATGGTTGGACAGGCACCGACTTCATCCAGGATATGCTGCTAGCCACACAAGGCCCGGATTACGTTAATGGGATTCTCTCCGGTAAGGTTCCCTATAACGATCCGCCCATACAAGACGCCTACACACTCTACCAGAAGTGGGCCTCGGATCCCAAGTACACGGTCGGCGGCGCAGACGGCACCGTCAACACGAAGTTCCTGGATGCCATCTACAAAGTATTCTCCAACCCACCGGAAGCGATGATGGTCAAGCAGTCCGGTTTCGCCGGCGGTGAGATCGTCAAACAATTCCCGAACCTGAAATACGGAACCGATTTCGATTTCTTCGAGTTCCCCGGCGTCAAGGGCGTACAGGGCGGCGCGGACTTCATGTACGCGTTCAGCAACTCGGCCGCGGCCAAGGCTCTGATTACCTACCTGACCAGCGCTGATGGCGGCAAGGCCTGGGCCCAAGCCAATTTCGGCCTCTCACCAAACAAGGGAGCTGCCGGCAATTACACCGATCGGCAAACGGCGAAGCTGGGTGACATTCTAGCGAACGCCGCCGGCTTCACATTCGACATTGGCGACGGGCTTGGCGATCCCTTCAGCACCGCCGAATTCAAAGGCGTGGTTGACATCGTTCAGGGCGCTGACGTAAAGTCCACGCTTGACACGGTCGCGCAGGCACAAACAGCCACATTGAGCAAGTAAACGATCGTCCACATAACCAAACTGGGGCACCTGAGAAGATGCCCCAGTTTGGTCTTTTTAGGCAAGACAGGAGAGGAAGCATGGTCCCAAAAATCATGAAACAGGGCCGCCTCGCGCCGTGGCTATATTTGTTGCCGGCGCTGATCATCATGGGCGTATTCATCCTTTATCCGACCATCGGCACATTCCGATTGAGCCTCCTTAACTACAATAGCAAGGCGCCCGCCTCCACTACTTGCATTGCAAATCAACCTTGCTGGGGGATCTTCGAAAATTACCGTTACGCGTTGACCAACTCGGACATGCTGCTGGCGCTGCGCAACAATGCCCTGTGGTTGCTGATCATGGTGCCGGTCACGGTGATCATCGGGCTGGTATTCGCCATTCTGGCCGACCGCGTCCGTTATGAAAGTTTGGCCAAGGCAATCGTCTTTATGCCAATGGCTATTTCGTTCATTGGCGCGGGTGTGATCTGGCGGTTCGTTTACTATATCGAGACCGGCAGTGGCAACCAGATCGGTCTGCTGGATGCGATTATCAGCGGGCTGGGGGGAAAGCCTGTAGCCTGGTTGAGCAATCCAGCCACGAATAATTTTGCCTTGATGATGGTTGGAATATGGCTGTGGGCCGGCTTTTGTATGACCATCCTGTCCGCGGCCATAAAAGGGGTTTCGCCTGAGATGCTGGAGGCCTCGCGCGTAGATGGGGCCAATGAATTCCAGGTTTTCTGGAATATCATGCTTCCAACCATCATGCCGACTATTGTCGTCGTTACCACCACGATGTTCATCATCATCCTGAAGATATTCGATATCGTCTTTGTAATGACCGGTGGAAACTTTGGCACAGAAGTGATTGCCAACCGCATGTTCAATTTGATCGTAACGAATGCCGGGCAGTCAACCGCCATCGCTGTCGTCCTGGTTGTCCTGACCATTCCTATCATGGTTTTCAACGTTTATCGCTTTCGCGTGGAGGAGGCGGCGCGATGAATCCCTTTGGAAATCTCAACCGTATCCTTAGCAGATTGCCCCTCCATCTGGCGCTGATCGTCATGTGTCTTTTGTGGATCATCCCAACAGTGGGATTATTCGTCACCTCCTTTCGCACCAGCGAGTCTGTCCGCACCACGGGCTGGTGGACCGTTTTTCTCCCCCAACCACAGGTGGGAATAACCGAATACACACAATATTGCGCCTCCTGTCACGGAGCTGACGGCAAGGCCATCCCCAATGCCAATCTTGCGAATCCAGGATTGGTTAATCAATATCCACGCGCTGCCAATCTGCTGGTGTTACTGCGCGAACCGGTCAATGGCGGGCCGCATTTGGTTAATCCGACACTCCCATCCGACGCAAAACAAGCGCTTGGCACATTGGCCTCGATAGAAACTTATATGCTGACTCTTTCAGGCCAAAACAAGGCGCAGGATCAATTCACACTGAACAACTACCTCGATGCGCTCGTCGGTTATAAAGGTACACAGGATTATGCCCCCGACTGCCAGCAAAAGGTCCCCAGCACGCTGGCCAAGTACAGCTGTAACATGGGCGACCTGCTCAATCCTGAAGGCATGGGGGCGGCTTTCATAAATACGTTCATGGTTACAGTGCCGGCCACATTGCTCGTCATCATCCTTGCCGCCTTGGCAGCATACGCGTTTGCCTGGCTGGATTTCGCCGGTCGTCAATGGCTGTTCGCCCTGCTGGTTGGCCTGCAAGTTGTTCCATTGCAGCTATCTCTTGTGCCGATTGCACAGTTATACGTTAAACTACATTTGGAAAGTTCCTTTCTGGGAATCTGGCTCTTTCATACCGGCTTTGGCCTGCCCTACGCCATTTATTTGATCCGCAACTTCATCGGAGGCCTGCCGCGCGACGTTTTCGAGTCCGCCTACCTGGATGGCGCTAACCACTGGACCGCCTTCCGCCGCTTGGCCCTGCCGCTGGCAATGCCAGCCATTGGCGCACTGGGCATCTTCCAATTCATTTGGGTTTGGAATGACTTTCTTGTGGCGAAAATCTTTCTGAACACTCATCCGGTCCTTACGGTACAAATCACCAACCTGATTGATCCGCGCGGCGGCAATTGGAATATCCTGACTGGCGCAGCGTTCCTGTCTTTCATTATCCCCATGGTCATATTCTTCGCCTTCCAACGTTCCTTCGTGCGTGGATTGCTCGCAGGTTCAGTAAAAGGATAAAGAGCGACATAACAACATTATGGATCAATCGCTTTGGTATAAAGACGCCGTATTTTACGAAGTATCTGTGCGTGCGTTTAAAGATGGCAGCGGCGATGGACGAGGGGACCTGCGCGGATTAACGGAAAAACTGGATTATCTGCAAATCCTCGGCGTGGATTGCCTGTGGTTAATGCCCATCTATCCTTCGCCGCTGAAGGACGACGGCTACGACATCGCCGATTACTATAACGTGGACGGCACCTTCGGGAACCTGGATGAGTTCAAGGTGCTGGTGGACGCGGCCCATGTGCGCGGTCTGCGCATTATCGCCGACCTGGTCATGAATCACACTTCGGACGAACATCCCTGGTTCCAGTCTGCGCGCGCCGACCGTAATTCTCCGTATCGCGATTACTACGTTTGGAGCGACACGGGCCGGAAGTACAAAGATGCCCGCATCATCTTTGTGGATAGTGAACCATCGAACTGGACATGGGACGAAGAAGCGGGTCAATACTACTGGCATCGCTTCTATGCCAGCCAGCCTGACCTGAATTTTGACAATCCCAAAGTCCAGGAAGAGATGATCAACATCGCCCGCTTTTGGCTCGACCTCGGCATTGATGGTTTCCGCGCCGACGCGGTGCCGTATCTCTTCGAACGTGAGGGCACCAACTGCGAGAACCTGCCCGAAACCCACGCCTACCTCAAGAGACTGCGGGCTTTCATTGACGAGAACTATCCGGGGCGCATCCTGCTGTGCGAAGCCAACCAATGGCCGGAGGATGTGCGTCCGTATTTCGGAGACGGTGATGAGTTCCACATGGGATTCCACTTCCCCATCATGCCGCGCATCTACATGGCGCTCAAGAAAGGCCGGGCGGACGATCTGCTCGAAATCCTGCGCCGCACGCCCTCCATTCCTGAGAATTGCCAATGGTGCACCTTCCTGCGCAATCACGACGAACTGACCCTCGAAATGGTCACACCGGAAGAACGCCAGTGGATGTGGGAACAATATGCGCCCGAACCGCGTATGCGCCTCAACCGGGGCATCCGCCGCCGTCTGGCGCCGCTGCTCGATAATGACCGCCGGAAAATTGACCTTGCCAATTCCCTGCTCTTCACCCTGCCCGGCTCCCCCATCATCTACTACGGGGATGAGATCGGCATGGGGGATAACATCTGGCTGGAGGACCGCAACGGCGTCCGCACACCCATGCAGTGGGATGCCTCCCCCACCGCCGGTTTCACCCAGGCTAAACCATTTGCGCCCTTGCTGGAAGGCAAATACAGCCCGGAACACGTCAATGTTGCCGCGCAAATAGCGGATCCCGATTCCCTCTTCCGCGCCCTACGCCGCATGATCGCCATCCGCAGGCTGCATCCCGCCTTTGGATGGGGGACTTTTGAATGGGTTGAAACCGGCGCGGCCTCCATCGCCGCTTACACTCGCAAGTATAAAGATGAAACCATGTTCGTCCTCAACAACTTGAGCGATCAGGTCCAAACCGCTCACCTGACGCAAGGTCAGGCGGTCAATGCCTTTACAGGCGAGACCATTTCTTCTGGTACACTCGTGTTACGACCCTATCAATATCTCTGGTTTATTTTGAGGGACTAACATGACCCACCCACTCTTTGGCGGCATCGAAGGCGGCGGGACAAAATTCATTTGTGCAGTGGGCGCAGGCCCTGATGACCTGCGCGCCGAGATGCGTTTCCCCACCACCACACCGGCAGAGACGCTGGGCCAGGCGATCGCTTTCTTCGAAGAACAGACCCAACGACTCGGCCCGCTCGCTTCGATAGGCGTTGCCTCGTTCGGTCCGCTCGACCCTCAGCCTGGTTCGCCAACCTACGGACACATCCTGCCCACCCCCAAACCCGGCTGGACAAATGCGGACATCGTTGGCGCACTGCACGCCGCCTTTGACATCCCCATCGCTTTCGATACCGACGTCAACGGTGCAGCATTGGGAGAAGGTCGCTGGGGCGCGGCGCAGGGACTCGACACCTTTATCTATCTCACCATCGGCACCGGCATTGGCGGCGGCGGGCTGGTCAACGGGAAGCTCATGCATGGATTGCTGCATCCTGAAATGGGGCATCTGCCCCTGCGGCGCGATCCCGCTGCAGACCCGTTCGAGGGCATCTGCCCCTTCCACGGGGATTGCTTCGAAGGGCTGGCCTCCGGTCCCGCCTTGGAAAAACGCTGGGGCGCGCCGGCAGAAACCCTGCCGCCTGAACATCCCGCCTGGGAGCTGGAAGCACATTACATTGCCCTGGCGCTTGCCAGTTATATCTACACACTTTCACCGCAGCGCATTGTGTTGGGCGGCGGCGTGGCACAACAAAGCCACCTGCTTGCCAAAATCCGTCCCAAGACGCAGACCCTGCTTAATAACTACGTCCAGTCATTTGCCATCACCGAACAAATCGAAAACTACATCGTCCCGGCCGCGCTGGGCGGACGCGCGGGTGTGTTGGGCGCCATTGCACTGGCCCAGGGAATTTAACCAGACAAGATTGTGGGGTGTTTTTCATTCCAAGCATCTCCAACATTTCACCTCCCCGAACGGCTAGTCCCCCACCCCGCCAATCAACCGATGTAAAACACAAACGTCTCTCTTACAATGTTCCTATCAATCCGTGATATAAAAAGGAGCAACCTTATGAGTGACGCAAAATCCCTTTCCGCATTTTCCGACAACCTGACCACCGCGGTGGAAACAGCCTCCGCCTCCACGCTTCTCGTGGATGCCCGCCGCCGCTATCCCGCCAGCGGCATCGCCTATGCCGCGGACCTTGTGCTGACTGCCGACCACGTGATCACGCGCGACGAGGACATCCGCGTCGGACTGCCCGATGGTAAGTCCCTGCCCGCCACAGTCGCAGGCCGCGATCCTGGCAGCGACCTGGCCCTGCTCAGGCTGTCCGAGAAAGCCCTCGCCCCCGCCAGGACCGCCAAAAACCCGAAAGTCGGGCAGATCGTACTGGCGCTGGGACGGCCCTCTGAAGCGGGCATCCAAGCCTCCTTCGGCATCATTACTGCCATCGGCGGTCCGGCCCGCACCTGGCGCGGCGGCCTGCTCGACCAGTACCTGCAAACCGAGACTATCCCCTACCCCGGCTTTTCCGGCGGCCCGCTCATCAACGCCGAAGGCGAAATACTCGGTTTGAATACCTCCGGCCTGACGCGCGGCCAGTCTCTCACCATCCCGGTCAGCGTGGCCTGGGCCATTGCCGATTCGCTCGCCAAGCATGGCACGGTCAAACGCGGCTATCTCGGCGTCCGCACCCAGGCGGTCGAAACCGGTTTGCTTGTGCTGTGGCTCGAAAAGGATGGCCCGGCTGAAAAGGGCGGCCTGCTGGTCGGCGATATTCTCACGAAAGTCAACGGCCAGGCCTTAAAAGATTCCGACGATCTGTTTGCCGCACTCACCAGCGACACAGTCGGCCAGCAGACCAGCGTGGAAATCCTGCGCGGCGGTCAGCCGCAAACCCTGAAAGTGACCGTCGGGGAAAGGAAGTAACTTGACCCGCGTCCTGCTGATCGCGCCCATCCCTGCCATGCGACTCGGGCTGCGCGCCCTGCTGGCCGATTCCGGGATCGAGATCATCGGCGAGGCAGACCGGCTGGATTCACCCGACTTAAGCGACGCGGAGGCCGATGTCGTGATCTACGCTTCAGCCTCCGCTTCTTTGCCGGACTTCAAGCTGGATTCCGTTTCAGGGGCCGCGCTGCTCGTTTTGACGGATACCCCGTCAACGGTCCAGGGACTGATGCGCCTGGGTCTTGCATGGGGCGCGCTGCCCCTGGAGTCTTCCCACGAGGAAATCCTGGCGGCGCTGTACGCCTTATCCGAGGGGCTGATCGTCAGCACTGCGTCCCTGCTGGTCCCGCCTATGCACACGCCAGACGAACCGGACATGCCGCCCCTGAGCGAGCGCGAGATCGAGGTGCTGGGTCTGCTGGCGCAGGGCATGGCCAACAAACAGATCGCGGCCGCGCTGGGCATCAGCGAGCACACCGTCAAATTTCACGTTTCATCCATCTACACAAAATTGAATATCACCAACCGCGCCGAGGCCGTGCGCCAGGGCTTGCGACGCGGCTGGATCACCCTCTAGCGCCAAAAATCAAGGGGGGAAAATTTGGCGATTTCAGATCCTTTGACATACTTCTGGGTCCGATTGGCATTGTTGTGATGTTCGTATACGCTGTGTTCTATGCGCTATATTTCGCGTTGTTTATGATCCTGTTCACCCTGGCCCTGATCTTCGTGCGAAAACCCGAAAAAGACTGGCTGTGGGAAAAGCTCGCTGCATGGGCCATCATTTCATGGATGCCAATATGAAAATCCTGTGCGCTTTCGATCCGAGTCCCGCCCCGAGTGAATAGGTAAACTTGACGCGGCTAAATATTGTGTCATGAATGTAGTGCGGATTGGCAATCCGCACTACGCCCCGACAAAATGAATTATTTGTGGGTGCGCTCGTAATCCGTCCGGTAGGGAATCATCATCAGAAATCCGATCGCAATGGTTACTTCGCCGATCAACACTCCGCCGGCCTGCCAGGGGCCAAAATAGGGAACGGCCGGCAGGGGCTGTGAACCCATACCAAACACATCTGCCATGCCTGCAAAGACAGCAATCACATACCCCGTGCTTACCAGCCGCAATCCGATATCCGCCGCGATGGTACGTTGCATGCCCTTCCAAAGCGCCAGGAGGCCCGTGTAGCCGCCAATGCAAATGATGGCCAGGCCGACGAGGAACACAGCGATTTGGACAAAACCCACCACGGGACTGCGATCCCAGCCGAACCAACCAGGTTTAGCTCCCACCGTGAAAATGAAAAGCCCAAACAGGGTGGTAGCCAACCCCACGCGGACCCTCATGCGGGATGGGGGAATTGTGCGTAAAGGTTCCACCGGGGTAGGAATGAGGGGATTGGTATCTTGTGTCATAGGGATGGTAAATCTTTTTGCAGGCGGGTCAACCAGTTCCCGCCCAGAATGTTGGCAACATCTGTTTCAGAATAGCCGCGTTCGCTCAAAAGCGGAGCCAGTTTCTGCAAATCAGCAATCGTGTCAATTTCGGGCGGGACAGATTGCAACCCAAACCCACCGTCGAAATCCGAGCCGATGCCAACGTGCAGGGAATCGCCCGCCAGTTGGCAGACATGATCTATGTGAGCGATGACATCCACAAGATGAACCTCCTCGCGGCGATTCGCCTGGCGCGTCCAACCGGATTTCAAAAATACATTATACGGTGCGATTCCCAACACCCCATCCCGTTCGATCAAGCCGCGCAGGAGGCGGTCGGAAAATTGGCGGTTGGTGGGATACCCTGGGAGCAGCGCCAGGCAATTGCCATGAGTGGCAACCACCGGGCCGGGATAACGGTCCAGGGCTTCCAGCGCGGCGGGTTCGTCCATGTGGCTGAGGTCGAGGAAGAAATTAAAGTCCGACATGGCAGCCAGCATTTCGCGGCCCTCGTCAGTGAGCGGCCCGGGTTCTTTCGTCCCGCCGCAATAACGCGTCCCCGCCCAGGCCAGGCCGATCAAGCGCAGACCAAGTTCATACCACTCACGCAGTTCGGCAGGCTTGCGAATGCCTTCCGCGCCTTCCATGAGCGGGACAAGGCCAACTGGATGACCATCCTGGTTGGGGTTGGGAGTTTCCCATTCGTCGAGAAGCTGGTTGAGGTCGGCGGAGGAACCGATCAGGCGGAATTTATCGAGGTGGGAATCGGTCAGGCGATGATAGGCCAGCAACTGGTCGCGGTAGAGGCGGTGGGCCTCGTCAATTGTCTTGTAGACCAACGTTTCTTCCGGATATAGTTTGAAACGTTGGGGCGAGGCATACAGGGTGGAAAAAACGACCGCCACCTGCCCACGCTGGTAATCGGGCCAACCGATCAGGGCATCGCCATTTTGTTCAGGGACTTTGGAATCCGCTTCCAGCCGGCGCGTCTCAATGGCCGCGCGGCTGTAATCGCGGCCGAAAGTAAGCATATTCCAGGCTAGATCATTGTGGGAATCAACAATCAGGGGCATGTATGCAAGAGCGCACCTACCGGTGCGCTCTGTAAATCTCAGGCTTGTTCCTCGCCACCCGTTTCTTCGGATGGGGGCGCAGGAGGTTCATCCGGGGAGGCAGCCTCGACAGGAGGTTCCTCCTCAACACTCTTCCCGGCAGGAGATCCTTCGTGCCGATATTCCTCTGCCAGCATCTTGAAGTCTTTATCGGCAAAGGCGGCCGAGTCAACCTTGCGCAGGCTGAGACCGATGCGATGCTGTTCGGGGTCAATGCGGATGACGCGCAGGGTCTTGACTTCGCCTTCCTTGATGGCTTCCTTGGGATGCTCGATGCGATGCTCGCTGATCTCGGAGATGTGGATCAGGCCTTCGATATCGCCTTCGAGTCGGGCAAAGGCGCCAAACTTGGTCAGGCGGGTAATCACGCCCTCGACCAACTGGCCAACGCTGAACTTTGCCACACGAGCCGCCCACGGATCTTCCTGCAGGGCGCGGATCGAAAGGCCGATGCGGCGTTTTTCGCGGTCAATATTGATGACCTTGACTTTGACTTCCTGCCCCACTTCGAGCATTTCCTTCGGGTGCTGGATGCGGTCCCAGGAAAGCTCGGAGAGATGGACCAGACCGTCGGCGCCGTTGATGTTGACGAAAGCGCCAAAATCAGCCAGGCTGGTGACGCGACCCGTATATACCTTGCCTTCTTCGAGTTCGCCGATGACGCGATCCTTGATGGACTGGCGGGATTCGTTGCTGGTGGCCCGCTCGGAGAGGATGAGACGGCGGCGTTCGCGATCCACTTCGATAATCCGCACGGAGATCGGGTCGCTAACCATCTTCTGCCAGCGCTGTTCGGGAGTATCACCGGTTGACATACTGCGGCGCATGGCGCTGATCTGTGAGGCAGGCACAAAACCGCGCAACCCGCCCACCGGTACGATCAAACCACCTTTATTGAAACCGATGACCTTGCTATCAATCACCGTTTCATCGGCAATCATCTTTTCCACGCTTTCCCAGGAT
>JAKANW010000291.1 GCA_021823555.1 Chloroflexota bacterium | reverse complement strand
TTTGTTGTAGCCCTCATCTCCTGGCTCTCCTCCCGCAGTCTCGAACAAGCCCTCAAGAACGTTCGCACCATCAACGCTGAACTGGACCAGCGGGTGGTTGAACGCACGCATGAACTATCCGAAGCCCTCTCCCGCGAAACCATTGAAGCAGGACGCCGCGAAGCGATCCTGAATAGCATCGCGGACGGCGTGGTTGTGTTCGATAAGAATGGCCAAGCTATCCTGGCTAATCTATCCATTACGAACCTGATCAATAAACCACGAAAGGAGATCGTTGGCAAAGGGCTGGACGCCCTGGTAAACTCTGAAGACCTGAAACCAAGCGACCGGGGAAAAGTCATTGCGCTGCTTGAAAAATCTGCACAAGGCCTCTCCAATTTTCAGGTGGCGTGGGGGAAGAAAACCCTGTCCATCAACGCGGCAGATGTCCGCGACGGAAACAACCAGGCCATCGGAATAGTTGCGGTTTTGCGTGATTTCACACGCGAAGCCGAAGTGGAAAAAATGAAGAACGCGTTCGTAGCCATGGTCTCCCACGAATTGCGTACTCCATTGAACGCCATCCTCGGATATGCCGATATGTTCGAGGAGGGCATATTTGGGCCATTGAACGAGAAGCAGCGAAACGCATCCACACGCATCATGACGAACACCCAGCGGTTGCTAGGAATCGTCAACGACTTATTGGATCAGGCGCAGATCGAAGCTGGAAAACTAAGAATCCAGGCAGTTGAAACCAAGCCGGATGAATTGCTGGACCATCTACGCGGTGTCATGGAAAAGCTTGCATCCGACAAGGGTCTTAACCTGATCACTGAACTTGATCCTTCCATGCCGTCGGTCGTCCTCGGCGATCCCCAACGCCTGCAACAGATCATGGTCAACCTGACCAACAATGCGGTTAAATTCACAGAAAAAGGCGGTGTCCATGTAAAAGTCTATCCTTTTGACGAGAATCATTGGTGTATCCAAACCATAGACACAGGCAACGGCATACCCGAAGATGCCAGGGAGTTCATCTTTGATTCTTTCCGCCAGGTGGAAGGTACAAGGATACGCGAACACGGCGGCGTTGGCCTGGGACTCTCCATCGTCAAACAATTGGTCGAATTGATGAATGGAAAAATTACCGTGGAGAGCGAGTTTGGCAAAGGCAGCATATTTACAGTCACTTTGCCGCTTATTGTTCCCAATTAAACGCCCACTCATCCATTGTCTTACAAGGAATTAGACATGAGCGAACTCGCATTGATCATCGAAGATGATGAAGACTTGTCCGAGATCTTCGGGCAAGCCTTGAGCGCGGCAGGCTATGAGATAGAGATCATCCGGGATGGAGCCATTGCACGGGACCGACTTAACCAGGTTGTCCCAGTTGTGGTTGTTCTGGATATGCACCTCCCCCACGTTCCTGGCAACATTTTGTATGATCAGATCCGCACCGACAGCCGCCTGGAAAACACAAGAGTGGTCGTCGCCACCGCTGATCCGCAAATGGGCGAAAGCCTGCGAGGAACGGCAGACCTTGTGCTGATCAAACCGGTCATCTTCTCACAATTGCGTGATTTGACTTCCCGCCTGCACCAGCAAAAATAACCCAATGCCGATCACAAGACCGATAGGAATGCGCGCCTTTACAATCATCTGGGCGGGACAGATCGTGTCGTTGATCGGCAGCGCAATGACCTGGTTCGCCTTCACCATCTGGGTCTGGCAAAAATCGGGGCAAGCCACCTCCCTCGCCACGGTCAGTTTCCTTGCCTTCCTGCCCACTGTTTTATTCACGCCCATCGCCGGCACATTCGTTGATCGGTGGGACCGCAAATGGACGCTGGCGCTAAGCGACATGGCATCCGCGTTCGGCACCCTGATCATCCTACTCCTCTATACTACCAACAACCTGGCGCTGTGGCATATTTATCTTATCAGCTTGTCGGCGGGCTTTTTCACCGCGTTTCAATACCCCGCCTACGTTGCCGCGACCACAACCATGCTGTCCAAAGGGGATTACACCCGCGCACAGGGTATGATGGGCATCGCGCAGGCCTCATCCGCCATCTTCGCACCGATGATCGCCGCCGCGCTTCTTCCAAGCATCGGGATGAGCGGGATCATGACGATTGACCTGTTGACCTTCCTGGCCGCCTTTGCCACCCTCCTGTGGATAAAGATCCCGCCTCCCACGCACACGGAAACTGGTCGCCAAAGCCGAGGCGGATTCAAGCTGGAAGTTTCCTTCGGCTTCCGTTACATCGTATCCCAACCCGGTCTGCGTGCGCTGACTGTCCTATTCATGGCGACGAATTTCTTCCTCGCCATCGGCGCGACGTTGTTATCACCCACGATCCTGAGTCACACGGGCAACAGCGAAAGCGCTTTGGCAATGGTCCTGTCTGTCGGTGCAATAGGTGGATTCGTAGGAGGTGGACTGCTCAGTGTGTGGGGCGGGCCCAGGCGGCGCGTTAACGGAGTCCTGCTCGGCGGAGTGGGGGCTTGTTTAATCGGGATCAGCTGGCTGGGTCTGGGGCGAAGCGTGCTGATGTGGGCCGTCGCCAGTTTCTTCTTCTCATTCTTCGAGCCGTTTGTCGAAGGAGGCAACGTCTCGATCTGGCAGTCCAAAGTGGAAGCAGACGTGCAGGGGCGTGTGCTCTCTGCGCGGCAGTTGCTAACCCAAATCCCATACCTGCTCGGTGTGGCAAGTTCAGGCTGGCTGGCAGAATCCGGAATGTCAAGATTCTTCGGCACACAAAATGGGATCCATCTATCCATGACGTTGCTGCTGGCAGGCGCCTGCGGGACGATCATTTTTCTTGCCGGGTATTTATTCCCGTCCATTCGGCACGTGGAAAATCTTATGCCCGATCAAAACACAAACCTTCAAGTGCTTTAGGGTCCTATGTGTTGAGGAGCGCCATGATTACCTGGATCATCGTCGTAGCTATCGTGATCGTTATCTTGTTCCTGCTCGACAGGGAAATTTACCGCTATGAAGGCATCCATATTGGCTCGCGCTTGCAGGCGTGGCTGTATGACAGTTGGGCAAAAAAATATGACCAGGACAAACAGGCCAGCCAGGCACAAGATGCCGAAAACCTGGCGCGCCCGCTGATCGAGAGACTTCCCGGTGCACCCGAACCCTTTATCCTGGATGTGGCAACCGGGACAGGCCGACTACCCTTTGCGTTGATGATCCAGCCTGATTTCAAGGGCAGCGTAATAGCGATGGATATTTCACGCGGCATGTTACTACAGGCGGCCAAAAAACTTGCGGCCTACCGTGAACGGATCAGCTTCATACAATATGAAAAATTTCCGCTCCCCTTCCCCGATGAGACGTTCGACGTTGTATCCTGCGTGGAAGCGCTTGAACTGATCGGCGAGAAAAAAGCCGCAGTGACCGAACTGGCGCGCGTCCTGCGCCCAGGCGGAATTCTGCTCACTTCACGCGGCACCGAGGAATCGGGCCGCGGCATCGTGGTCGTCAGCGCGGAAACATTGACCGAACTATTACAGACAGCAGGCCTCGAAGATGTGGAGATCACACCCTGGTGGCGTGTGTTCGAACGTGTGTTTGCGCGTAAACCGGGCGCATTGATTCCCGCGGGAAACAGACCGCTCAGGGATGTAATGCGTTGTCCGCGATGCGCGAGCGTAGGGAATTTTAGCCAAGCAGAGTCTGCACTTCGCTGTGCACAGTGCAACAAGGAAATCAAATTTGATGAAAATGGGATTGTAATTATATGAAAAGGGTGTGTTTCATCTGGGTTGGAACCGTCCCGAAGGTTGGTTGGAAAAGGCCAAAATCGGCTCAAGTTCAACCTTCGGGACGTTGCCCTCAACTGGCTTGAAACACACCCACATGAAAAGACTTCGGGTGTTCCGTTGAACGGAACCCGAAGTCTTTATATTACTTGCGGTTCAAAAATTCTATGGATTGGCCTGGTTGTTCTGCCAGCGCCCGCCCATCATACCGCCGGGCCCGCCGCGAAGGCCGGTGCCATTGTTTGGACCGTAGGTTCCGCCAGTCATCGGGCAATTGCCAGGACCGTAACCGAAACCATAACCGTTCCCCTGCATACGCTGGAGCATCCAATCGGCCTGTTCGCGAGTCATCACGCCATCCGCCACAGCCTTGTCGAAAGCCGCGCTATGGACTTCGTTCAGGAAGGAAGCGACCTGGTCCTGCGAGATGCCGTTGTCCAACGCGATCTGGTACATGCTCTTGCCGGCGGCCAGTTGGTCTTCCACCTGCGCTTCAGTCAAGCCGAGTTTGTCGGCCAGCGCCTGTTCAACGTAATTGAACATCCAGCCATAACCGGTTCCCTGCATCGTGCCGGGGCCCACAGGCGGCTGTTGCCCCTGGGCATAGACTACACCCACGCCCAACGCGCCGAGCGCCAGGACGATCACCACCGCGATCAAAATTGTCTTTTTCATTTCACACTCCTTTGATTGAATTTACAAGCGTCCTTGCACTTGATACGCCCAAAGGATACTTTTCAAATGTAAAGGCTGTGTGAAGAATTGAAAAAGAGAATAATAAGGTTTGGAAAGTAGGTCACGTTTAAACATGACCTACAGATTTCATTCATCCCCTGCCAGCAGCTTGATCTTCTCCCACGGTTTGAGCGACTCATCTTCCGCCAGCAAACTCTTCAACTCATACAACTCATCGCGCAAGGCGGCAGCACGCTCGAATTCCAAATTTTTGGCAGCTTCCTTCATTTGCTTTTCCAACTCGGCCACAATACTGCGCAATTCATTGCGCGGCATTCCAGTCGCGCTTTTCACCTTGTATTCGCCCTTCAATTCTGACACAGACTTGGCCGACATCTCCTCGGTCAAGTCATGCACCGCCTTGACAATGCTGACCGGCACAATGCCGTGTTCCTGGTTGTACTTCATCTGTTTGGCGCGGCGGCGGTTGGTCTCGTCAATCGCAAACTTCATCGAGTCGGTCGCGCGGTCAGCATACATGATCACGCGCCCATTCGCGTTACGAGCGGCGCGCCCGATGGTCTGGATCAGCGCCGTGCCCGAACGCAGGAAACCTTCCTTGTCCGCGTCCA
>JAKANW010000290.1 GCA_021823555.1 Chloroflexota bacterium | reverse complement strand
TGTGGTCTCGATACATCCTTCGGCTTCGCTGCACTCTGCTCAGGACAACTCACAACCCTCACATCCCTTCCTTCCCTCTCAATGGCACAAACGCAACGGGAAGCAGCGTCTCGTGCGAGAAAGAATTCTCCTCGCGCCGCCACAACTCCAACTCCTGGAATCCGATATCCCCAACAGGCAGGATCATTCGCCCGTGATCGGCCAATTGATCCAACAGGCTTTTCGGCGCACGCGGCGCGGCGGCAGTGACGATGATCGCGTCGTACGGCGCGGCCTCGATCCAACCTTGAGACCCGTCTCCAACGTGGACGAAAACGTTCGTCACACCGAGAGCGGCAAGTGTGCGAGCGGCGCGATTTGCCAGAACCGGGATCAGCTCGATGGTGTGCACCTCCTGCGCGAGACAGGAAAGGATCGCCGCCTGGTAACCCGATCCTGTCCCCACTTCAAGCACGCGTTCCGTACCGGTCAGTTCCAGCAACTGGGTCATATACGCAACGATGAACGGCTGTGAGATTGTCTGTTTGAAACCGATCAGATGAGGACGGTCCTCATAGGCCTCCGCGCGTGACTCCTCCGGCACAAAGAGATGGCGCGGAGTCGATTCGAACGCGGCCAGCACGCGCGCGTCGGTGATCCCGCGTGCCCAGAGTTGGCGCGCCACCATGCGTTTTCGTTCTTCAAAAAAATCTTGCCACATAGTTTTTTGGTTGAACCACTGGATACGGCAGTGTTAATTTGAATTATACGTTTTTTTACCTGTTGCATAATCAAAAAAATGACATGCAGGACTATGATCTCCCGCATTTGCAAACACCGCGACCAATTGACCAGGTTGGGCGTAAAGTCATTATCCATTAGTTTCTTGACTCCCCTCCCTTCGGCGCGTATAATCCCAGTCACATCAAGAGGAGTAGGCAGTTTTCAGATTGATAGAGAAGAAGGTCAGTGGTCGCGAGGCCCGGGCTGGAAGCCTTCACAGGAAGCAACCGCTGAACGTCGCTTGATGACCTTGACGAAGAAAGCCACTGGTAAATAGACCGTCACGGGCGCGCCCGTTACAGCGCAAGCTGATGAGCACGTCAGCTACCGAGTGCGCCGCATCCTGAGCAAAGTCGAAGGACGGCGAATTGAGGTGGTACCGCGGAGTTTACGCTTCGTCCTCATGGCTGGACGAGGCGTTTTTATTTAATCCGCCTCCCCACTCCTTGACCAGGCAACAGTCAAACTACGAAACTATCAAACTATCAAACCACCAAACTATCAAAACCACGAGACGACATGACTACCTATTTCATCACCGGCGGACTTGGCTTCCTGGGACAGTACATCGTGAAGGCGATTCACGAGCACGATCCCCAGGCGGAACTGCGCGTCCTGGTGCGCACCCAGCGCAGGACTCTGCTCGGCATCGAGTCCCTGCCGGGAGTGCGCTGGGTGCGCGGTGAGTTGACCCGCCCCGAGACGTACGCCGCGCAACTCAAAGGCGTGGATACGGTCATCCATAACGCGGCCATGGTCTCGTTCCGCAGGTCGGACGCGGAATCCATTTTTCGGGCGAATGTGCTCGGGACACGGGAGCTGGCTAAAGCCGCGTCCGAAGCGGGCTGTCCCAATTTCATCTTCATCAGCTCGATCTCAGCCGTCGGCTCGCGCGCGCCCGCAGCCTCCGACGAGACAGTCTACCCCGACCTGGAGACCAAGCGCAGGACGGATATGTACGGGTACAGCAAGCTGGTCAGCGAAACCGAGTTGAAGGAGCTGGCCGGCAGGCTGCGCGTGATCATCCTGAACCCCAGCGTGGTGCTCGGCCCCGGCTCGGAGCGCATCGAGAGCGTGCTGCGCATGGCGCGCTTCCTGCCGGTGCTGCCGATGATCTCGTACGTGAATAGCTTCGTGGACGTGCGCGATGTGGCGCAGGCGGTGGTGCTGGCCCTGACGAAAGGACGCAGCGGCGAACGCTACATCGTCACCGCCGAAAACATGGACATGCTGGCTTTCATCCGCCTGGTGACGCGCACGTTGGGCAGGAAGATACTCACCTTCCAGGTGGCGGGCGCCGGCGTGCGTTTGTTGGATGGCCTGCTCTGGCTGCTGGATTTATTGAGGCTGAATCCCGGCATCCGCAGGCTATCCGAGATGAGCGTGGATAAACCCTTCTCGTGGGAAAAGATCCGCCGCGAGATGGGCTGGCAGCCGGCTTATTCGGTGGAGCAATCCATTGCCGACTCGTTGGGAGGCAAGCCATGAACCTGCATGGAAAGACCGCGCTGGTGACCGGCGCGGCCAACGGGCTGGGACGCGAGCTGGCCATGCAACTGGCCGGGCAGGGTTGTTCGCTCCTGCTGGTGGACCAGGACCGGTCGGGGCTGGAGGCGTTGGCCGCTTCCCTGGGCGACTCGTTCAAGCGTTCTTTCCACTGTGATCTGAGCGACCCCACCCAACGCAAAGATTTGATCGAACAGTTGCTGTCTGGCAAGGAACGTCTGAACGTGCTGGTTAACTGCGCCGGCATCGGCAGTCACTCCAGCCTGGCGCAGATGACGGCGGACGAACTCGCGACGGTCATGCAGGTCAACAGCCTGGCCCGGCTGGAACTGACCATCGGCCTGCAAAAGTTGTTTCCTGAACAGGAACCAGCTCGCATCGTCAACATCGGTTCGGTAGCCGGGGAACTGCGCCTGCCGTCCACCGGGCTGTACAGCGCCAGCAAAGCCGCGCTGCATACCTTCAGCCGTTCGCTGCAACTGGAACTGCCGTCGCACATCCGTTGTCTGCTGGTCATCCTCGGCCCGCTGCGCGATACCGGCTTCGCTCGCTCCATTCGGCACCCTGCGCAGGGACAGCCCGGCTGGTATCGCCGATTGGATGGGACGCCCGCGGGGGCCGCGCGCCGGATCGTTCGAGCGCTTCAACGCGGACGCTCGCAGTTGGTCTACCCAAAATGGTACCTCCTGCTCTTCGGCCTCTCCCGTCTGTTCGCCCCGCTGACGGATGGGATCGCCAGAGCCTTTTATCAAAGAACAAGGAGTCAACATGGAAAACCAAGCCTTTCGTGAACTGACCCAGAAAATGATGCAATACTACACCGCAGGGGAGTATCCTGCCGCGCTGTCCCTGGTGGAGGCGGAGGCGGGGCATTTCCCGGAACAGGCAGCGCGCACCACCTTTTGGAAACTATGCCTGTTCAGCCTGGCCAACCGTCCCGAGGAAGTCCTGTCTGCTTTCAAGCAGGCGCTGGATGACGGCCTGTGGTGGGCCGAGGAGATGTTCATGGATCCCGACCTGGACGCGGTGCGCGACCTGCCGGAGTTCAAGCGTCTGGTCGAAGCCTCGGATAAGAAATGCGCCGAGGCTCAGTCGCAGGTCAAACCCGCGCACGCCGTGCTCGTCCCCGATGGGCGCGCCGCCGAACTGCCGCTGTTGATCGCCCTGCACGGACGGAACGGGAACGCCAACTCGCATCTCGAATACTGGGAGGTCGCCCGCCGGAAAGGCTGGCTGGTGCTCGCGCCGCAATCCACGCAGGCGCTTTTCCCGGACAGTTATTGTTGGGACAAGACCGAACAAAGTTTGAAGGATATTCTCTTCCACTTCGAGGAGATCGCGAAGGCATATAAGATTGACCGCCAACGCATTATCGTCAGCGGCTTCTCGCAGGGAGGCGGCCTATCCATCTACACCGCCCTGAGTGGGAAAGTCGGCGCGCGCGGCTTCATCGGCGTTAGCACATGGTGGGCCGATCCTGCTGAATTGGGTGCGTTGGCGAAACAAGCCAAGGGTTTGCGCGGATACTTCATCACCGGAGAAAAAGATCAAACATTGGACACGGTGAAAGCGATCCAAAAAGTCCTGACAGAAAATAACATCGCGTTCGCCGAGGAAGTGCATGCAGACCTGGGACACGAGTTCCCGTCCGATTTCGAAAAACCGTTCGACAAGGCCATGGACTTTATCTTCAAGGAGGCCGGATGAACATCAAGCAGGTTCTTCAGTCTCAATATCTTGCTGCGCTGGCCATGCTGAAACAGGCGATTGTCAAATGTCCGCCAGAAGCATGGGATAACTCGCGGGATAAGGATCGTTTCTGGTTCGTTGCCTATCACACACTTCGTTATGCCCACCTGTACTTGAAAGCGCAGGACAAAGGTTTTCCACGTTGGGAAACGCGCCAATATTCTAAACAGGGCGCCGCGTTTTCAAAAGAGGAAATTCTTGGAAGGCTTGCAATTGTCGAACGCGATGTGGCCGAACAGATTCCGTTGATGGATCTCGACGAAAAAGCCTACGCCGGATTTCTCGCGAATAAGTTGGAATTGCAACTTTACAATATCCGCCACATCCAGCAACATGCTGGTGAACTTTATGAACGATTGAGCAAATACGACATCAAACTTAACTGGGTGTCGGAGCGACACAAGGAGAAGAAGAAATGACCAAGCATGAATTACCCAAAGCCTACGACTTCAAATCCACCGAGCCGCGCATTTACGCGCTGTGGGAGACTGGCGGTTATTTCAAGCCGCACAATGACCCCAACCAACCGGGTTTCGACCCGAACGTAAAGCCGTTCGTCATTTCCATCCCGCCGCCCAACGTGACCGGCGAACTGCACCTCGGCCACGCCATGTTCGTCAGCATGGAAGACCTGATGATCCGTTATCACCGCATGAAGGGCTATTCCACTTTATGGGTTCCCGGCTCCGACCATGCCGGCATTGCCACGCAGCTCATGGTGGAGCGTCACCTGCTCAAGACCGAGGAAGTGACCCGCGAGGAATTGGGCCGCGAGGAGTTCATCAAACGCACCTGGGATTGGAAGCACAAATACGGCAGCATGATCACCAACCAGATCCGTCGCCTGGGCGCCTCCTGCGATTGGGAGCGCGAACGCTTCACCCTCGACGAAGGGCTGTCGCGCGCGGTACGGGAGGCCTTTGTGCGCCTCTACGAAAAGGGACTCATCTACCGCGGCCCGCGCCTAATCAACTGGTCGCCGGGGCTGAAGACCGCCGTTTCGGATTTGGAAGTGGAATACAGCGAGGAAGAAGCCACGCTGTATTACTTTAAAT
>JAKANW010000289.1 GCA_021823555.1 Chloroflexota bacterium | reverse complement strand
ATCGAGCGACCAAGGTCAATCAATATTTCGTGTTCGAAAAGCCCATCGGGAATCGGTAAATCGCAAATCAAATTACCTGAGCGCTTTGTTCCATCAATGCTCAAAGCGACACAGACCCCCCTGGCTTTACACTTTTCGATCACGTCAAGCAGATGTTCCAAACTAAATGTTTGTGCCCCATACAGAATCGCTTGACTATAACTGTAAGGCGGATCACAATATACAAGGTCACCAGGCTTAGCCATATTCATGGCTTCCTCAAACTCTAATTGCAAAAAGTTCGTACCTGAGACCCGCTTATGCCATTCATCAACCCTGTGCGAAAAGCTGGTCGGCGAGATTGGATTGTGAATTCCACAAGGAGTGGACATATAACCATCGACCTTGCGGAATCTGACGACTCCCCCATAACAGGAGCGCGTCAAAAAAAGCAAATCGGCGCCATTAGGATTTTTGTTGTAGGAGGCTTTGATCTGTTCGTAGACTTTGACCTTATCTCCTTTTGCCATCTTCTCCCATCGTTCCTGATACCACTCCTTTAATTTTGGTGGAGAATGTTTCAGAGTTTGCCAAATCTCGATCAAAGGAGCGAACGAATCCGAAGCAACTGCAAACTTGGGCACAAGCGTACCAAGAATGCCGCCACTTCCTAAAAAAGGTTCGTAGTATGTGCCAAACTCGATTGGAAAATAGGAAATGATCTCATGTGCAACGCGTTGCTTACTTCCAATCCATTTTAGCAACGATGTGTTGAACGTCTCGACAAAACGTGTTTTAGGTGTTTCTGTTTGAAACAAATAAAGTTGTGTTGTATCGTGTATGGCCTTCATATTGTCTCATTATACCAAGCAGATAATATCCTATTTTAGGATATTTGTCAATGAGGTAAGCCATGAGAAAAAATGCGACTGATTTCCAGCATGAAAAACTCCAGGAACTTCTGAAAAAGATTCGCCTTGAAAAAGAAATCCGGCAGATTGAACTTGCTGAGAAACTAGGTGTCCCTCAATCTTTTGTCAGCAAGTATGAGGTCGGTGACCGTCGTCTTGATATCCTGGAATTACGGCGAGTCTGTAGTGCAATTGGTATTACGCTACAGGAATTTATTCACAGACTGGAGGAAATACTAGATGAGACCGAATGAAGGCTTTCTGAATCTGCCAAAAACTTTTTGGGCGAGTGTCCGACTTATTAGTCAAGAGGTTGGATACACCGAAAGGGGAACACAACAAATAAAGATTCCATCGGCCAACGAAATCGAACTCAAACTCGCAGAATTCGGGATTGATGTTGTTTCCCTGCGAAATCAAAAATCAGGTTCGCAACGTTACGATGTACTCTTACGCGATTATTTTACTTATCGGGCGAAAGTACTGAATACCTTTGCTGAGCCGCACCTGATGAATGTTGAAAAAGCCAAGAAGACATTCCGAGACCACCTTTCCAGGCTCAAACCGTCTTGTCCAATCCCCATGAACAAACAGACCGGTAAAAAGAAAGCGCCCGCTTATTTGACCGGCCTCGTAAACATGATCGTTGAAGCAAGCTCACAAGGTAATCCATGTGATTATGACCCGCGGCAACTGACCACTTTTACGAAAGATGGCCTGCCACTGCGTACTTTGGCCCGACGTGTGGACGGCGCCTTTCCAAGTAGTATAAACCCGGTAGCTATTTGGGAGATCAAAGAATATTACTACACAACAACCTTTGGAAGCCGCGTTGCAGATGGAATTTATGAGACCCTCCTAGATGGATTGGAACTCCAGGAATTGAGGGATAACGAAGGTGTCAAGGCTAAGCACTATTTGATCATTGATGCCTATGACACTTGGTGGAAGCAGGGAAAATCATATCTATGTCGGATCGTTGATCTTTTGCACATGGGCTTGATAGACGAAGTTTTATTCGGCTACGAGGTTGTGGAGAGATTGCCTTTGCTGGTGCGAGAGTGGGTAAGCCCCATGATAAAATAACCTTCATGCAGCCTTCATTAGAAAAACTTCGTAAATTCTTCCGTCTCGAACACTCGAACGGCTATGCCAATACCGCCATCATCGGCGGCCTCGCCAAGATGCTCGATTTTTGGGAAGGCGAAGCCCGCGCAGATGGCATTACCGAGGAAGTCATCCAGGCCGTCATCCAGCGCCTGCGTTCCTACGATGGACTGACCCCCCAATCCCGCGCCGACGCGCTCAAAGGATTGTGGAAGCGGATCGGGGAAACTTATCCCGAAGCCGGACAAAAGCCGGCCCGTCCGTCCCCAGCGCCCAGAACGACGCATCCACCCGCCCCCCAGCCATCTCATCCGCAGCCGCATCCTTCCCTGACTCCTGCGCCGCGGACCGCGCCTCCGCCCGGCCGCGCCGAATCCGTCCCCGGGGCGAAGATCTCCGCCACGCCCGCCGCGCTGGATGCTGCATTGACCGTGCTGCAGGGTGTCGGCCCGCGTCACGCCGAAACGTTGAGCAAGTTGGGCATGAACACCCTCGGCGATATGCTCTATTACTTTCCGCGCCGTTACGAAGATTACAGCCAGCTCAAGCCGATCAAGTCGCTGTGGTATGGTGAACAACTGACTGTCATCGGCGCGATCCAGAGCGTGAACACGCGCCCGATCCGCGGCGGCAAGGCGCAGATCGTGGAAGCTATTCTCTCGGATGGCACAGGCGCTTTGCGGCTTTCCTGGTTCAACCAACCTTGGATGGCGAATCGTCTGAAGGAAGGCGAACAGATTTCCGTCTCTGGTAAAGTGGAGCAGTACCTGGGCCGGCTGGTGATGAACAATCCCGACTTCGAGCCGATTGAAGTCGAAAACCTGCACACCAACCGCATTGTCCCAATCTATTCGCTGACCGAGCGGATCACCCAGAAGTGGCTGAGGAACCTGATGAACCAGGTGGTCACCTATTGGGCGCCCAGCGTGGCAGACGCCCTGCCCGAAAGCGTGCGCCAGTCAGCGGGATTGATGTCCCTGGGACAGGCGTTGCTGCAAGCGCATTTCCCCGATTCGCAGGAGCAGCTCAAGGCCGCGCGGGCGCGCCTGGCCTTCGATGAAATCTTCCACCTGCAGATGGGCGTTCTGCGCCAGAAGCGCGACTGGAAATCGGTAGAGGCCCGTTCCTTTGACGTCAACAACAGTTGGCTGAATGCCCGTCTCGAGACCCTGCCCTTCATGCTGACCGAGGCCCAACAGCGCGCCCTGGCCGATATCCGCAACGATTTGAAATCCGGCCGTCCGATGAACCGGCTGCTGCAAGGCGACGTTGGCTCGGGCAAGACCGTGGTGGCGGCTCTGGCTGTTGCCATGATCGTCCAGGCTGGCTCACAAGCGGCCATCATGTCGCCCACCTCCATTTTGGCGGAACAACATTATCGCAGCTTCCTCAAACTTTTGGCGGGCGAAAACGGGGTCCTGCCAGAGGGACAGATCCGCCTGTTAGTCGGTGACACGCCCGAGGCCGAGAAGGAAGCGCTGCGTCTTGGCCTGGCAGATGGCAGCATTAAGGTCATCGTCGGCACACATTCGCTGATCGAGGAACCGGTCGTCTTCCAGGACCTGCAATTCACCGTAATTGATGAACAACACCGCTTCGGTGTGGAGCAGCGGGCTGCGCTCCGCCAAAAAGGGACCAGTCCGCACCTGTTGGTGATGACCGCCACCCCGATCCCGCGCTCACTGGCGCTGACCCTTTATGGCGATCTCGACCTGAGCGTGATGGACGAGATGCCCGCCGGTCGCAAGTCGGTCAACACGTACGTGCTCAGGCCGCAGGAACGCGAGCGCGCCTACACGCTCATCCGCTCACAGATCAAGGATGGCAAGCAGACCTTTATCATTTATCCGCTGATCGAGGAGAGCGACAAGATCGAAGCGCGCGCGGCTGTGGATGATTACGAGGTTCTCTCGAAGGAAATCTTCCCTGACCTGAAATTGGGACTCCTGCATGGCCGCATGAAGCCCGATGAAAAAGACGAGACCATGCTCAAGTTCCGCGACCGCCAGTATGACATCCTGGTCTCGACCACGGTGGTTGAAGTCGGCGTGGATGTGGCCAACGCGACCGTGATGGTGATCGAAGGCGCGGACCGCTTTGGGCTGGCGCAGTTGCACCAGTTGCGCGGGCGCGTCGGGCGCGGCGCGGACCAGTCGTACTGCCTGCTGATCCCCACCCACGATGACGCAACCGAGAACGAACGCCTGCAGGCCATGGCCGAATCCAATGACGGCTTTGTGCTGGCCGAGCGCGATTTGCAGCAACGCGGCCCCGGCGAGTTCCTGGGCACGCGGCAGTCGGGTTATGCCAGCGGCCTGCACATGGCCAGCCTGACGGACGTGGCCTTGATCGAGAAGGCGCGCGGGCAGGCGCAGAAATTGTTCGAGAGCGATGCTGATTTAAGTCAACCTGACCACGCCCTGCTGGCCGAAGCCTTTGGCCGCTTTTGGGGCGCAAGCAAGGGTGATGTAAGTTAGGAAAGTGGTCTAAGTCGTCCTAGTGGTCAAAGTGGTCTTAGTAGTCTTAGTAGTCTTGGTAGTCTTAGTGGTCCTGGTAGTCCAAGTGGCTCAGGTAGCCCTCAGACCATAAGACTATACGGCCACTCAGACCCATGAGACTACTCAGACTAATCAGACCACTCAGACCAATCTGACAAAGGATTAACAGACTACATGGTTCGAGCCTTATTTCCTGGCACGTTTGATCCAATCCACTACGGCCACATGGACATCGCGGAGCGCACTGCCCGCCTGTTCGACGAGGTGATCCTGGCTGTCTATGACAAACCGCTCAAGTCGCTGATGTTCTCGCCCGAGGAGCGTATTGCGCTGGTCACCGAGGCGGTCAAGGATAATCCCAAGATCAAGGTGACAGGCTACAGCGGGTTGACGATCAGCTATGCCCGCCAGATCAAAGCCCAGGTGATCGTGCGCGGTCTGCGCGTCTTTTCGGACTTCGAGTTCGAGTTCCGCATGGCGCTGGCAAACCAGCGACTGGCCAGTGACATCGAAACCGTGGCCCTGATCACGGCGGAGGAGCATACCTTCCTCTCGTCCAGCACGGTGCGCGAGATTGCCATGTTGAAT
>JAKANW010000288.1 GCA_021823555.1 Chloroflexota bacterium | reverse complement strand
CCTATCTGGCGCGCCCGTTGGGGAAAGGCCCCTTCCCTGCCATGGTGCTGGCGCATCATATGCCCGGCTGGGACCAGTGGTACCGCGAAACGACCTTCAAATTTGCGCATCATGGATACGTGACCATCTCCCCCAACCTGTATTTCCGCGCGGGGCATGGCGCCCCGGAGGATGTGTCGGCCAAGGTGCGCGCGGAGGGCGGAATCCCGGACGATCAGGCTGTCGGCGACCTAGCGGGCGCGCTGAAACATGTGCGCGCCTTGCCGTATGTCAACGGGAAGGTCGGCATCTTCGGCACGTGCTCCGGCGGCAGGCATGCTTATCTCAGCGCCTGCCGCACTCCCGGCTTTGACGCACTGGTTGATTGCTGGGGCGGGCGCGTGGTGATGACGCCTGATCAATTGACCGACAAATTCCCCGCCTCACCGCTTGATTACACCAAAGACCTGGCCTGTCCCATTTTGGGATTGTTCGGTGAAGAAGATACCAGTCCCACACCTGAACAGGTCAATCAACATGAAGAGGAGCTCAAGAAGTACGGAAAAAATTACGAGTTCCACCTATACCCGAACGCGGGTCACGGCTTTTTCTACTACCATCGTCCCAACTACCGCCAGGCGCAGGCCGAGGATGGCTGGCAAAAGGTCTTCGCATTTCTCGAAAAGAATTTAGCATAAACAATCTCACGCCGTGTCATGCTGAGCCGCTTTGCGGCGAAGCATCTCCAATGGTGCAAAGCAGAGGAGACCCTTCGTCGCACAAAACGCTCCTCAGGGTGACACAATGAAAGGCAGACACTATGTGCACCATGATCGTTCAAAAAGCAAAAGTGGAAGGCAGCGCCAAAGGCAGCAGCGGGTGGTTTCCGGTCCAACAGGCCAATGTTTCCTACGATCACCCGTTCGACGCCCCGTACGAACACGCCCTGAACATTGACTTCGTGAACGAATCACTCGGACTTTCGGAACGCGTAGCCGTGGAATTGAGCGAATCTGCCGCCCGCGAACTGGTGCGGACCATCCTATCCGTGCTGGATCAGGCCGAGGCAGGCGGTCATTTATCAAAGAGCAGTTAGTTGACGCCATGATCCTCGCAATCATCAACGATCCTTTCAGCGTGGAAACGCTATTGAATAATCTATCGGAAGCGGACTTCGACCTGGAAGATGTATCCGTTGTGATGGGCGATCTAAAACGGAGGACGGCCTACGGGCAGAACGCAGGCCCATTAAACGGGATCGGCCCAGAGGGAGTCGGCGAGGCGCTAATCGGGCTGGGAATCTCGGAAGATGGGGCAAAACAATGTCAGGATGCGGTCGCGCAGGGAAACATCCTGGTCGTCATGAAAGTGGTCCAGGAATACAGCCCGGCGGCGGAGAAAATCTTTCAAGACCATTCCGCCCAATTGATCAAAGGATAACGATATGCAAAAGCGAAAAAGCACATCCATATTGACACTTATCGTCGTTTTGATCCTGGCAATTTATTACATGATCCAGTCCAGGAATCAAACCAGCACCCCGCCCACGCCCCACCCCCCCACGAACGGCTCGACGCCAACGCTCGGCCTGCGCACAAAGACTTCCGGGTGCGTCTCAACCAACGCATTGCCCGACCCGGGGTGTACTCCCGGCGCGGTTTTTAGCGATGCGACCGTTGCAAAAATCTGCACGCCCGGTTATTCATCGCAGGTGCGCAATGTGCCGTCCTCAGAGAAGGATCAGGTCTATGCGGAGTATGGCATCACATCGCACGCCACCGGGCAATATGAAGTGGATCATTTGATCTCCCTCGAACTTGGCGGCTCGAATGACATCGCCAATCTGTGGCCCGAACCCGCCGACCCGCGTCCCGGCTTCCACGAAAAGGACAAGGTCGAAAACTACCTGCACGCCCAGGTTTGCAGCGGGAAAATGTCCTTGCAGGAGGCGCAATATCAAATTGCCGCCAACTGGATGGCAATTTACCAGACCCTGCCGTGAAATTCTTATGGGTGTGTTTCAATTGAGTCAAGAAAGAACGTCCCGCAGGTTTGTTGGGCAAATTTGACCGTCAGCCGCTTGACTCGCACGGCCCATTTGTGCAATAATTTCATCAGATTTGCACGTCCTCAGTAATTCAATTCCGTTGATGTACTGACGAAGACATCCCGTTTTTCCATCACGCAACCTCCATCCATCAATCGGCCCCAGCCAAACAACATATGCTGAGACTCCGCAATCGCCATCTGAGCCGCCGCTGTGCTGCCAGGATGGCTTTAGCCTATTAATCGTTCATCACACCCTTTTCTGAGTGAAAGGAGGTGGTTTTGCTTTTCCAGTGATTAACAACTGCCTTGTTAAGTGTTCTCTCTTAATGTTGAAAGAGGTGAAATATGTCTACAAAAGTCTCAGATAACAGGCTGGACGCAATCGAGAAGCTCTCGCGCGACCCAGCCTTGGCCGCGGCGGGAGACCTTGAAACAGCCCTCCGCAAAATTGGCCAGGTGAGTGCGAAAACCCTGGGCATCGAGGAAGTTACGTTCTGGCATTTCTCCCAAAATGGAGAACTCCTGGCCAGTATCGCATCGCACAAGGTGGGACGAAAGACTCCCATTAAGTCAAAACATATCCGTACCCAGCAGATAAAAGATTACATCAACGCTTTACAAAACAGCCTGTATATGGTGGTTCTCGATTCTTCCCGCAAAGTCAAAGCCGGCAAGCTGGCGCAGGAGTTTTTGCGCCAGGAAATAGGGGCCAGCCTGCACGTCCCCATTTACATCCGCGGGGCGCTGAGCGGCGTCCTTCAGTTCAACCAACTCAAAAAGGAGCGTGACTGGAGTCTGGCCGACCGCGTTTTCGCTTGCGAGGTCGCCGATCTGACTGCGAGTACTCTGCAAAATTTCGAGACGAAAGGGATCGAGAAATACACTCCCGACATCATGGATATGCTCGAACACTCACTGGATCACGTTTTGAAAGAACTCGGCCTCGAGTACGGCGCGATCCGCCTGGATGAGATTCCCGTCACACGCGGATATTCGGCTGAAATCGAACTGGAGTTCGTCAACCGGTATAGAATTTCACCGGAGCTTACACAACGCACCGTTGTCGTCACAAACATAGACCGCGCCAGCCGCGACTCCAAGGATCTGGCCGATGTTTTGACAGGCGCGGGGATCCGCTCATTCGTGACCGCGCCGATGATCATTGACTCAAACCACATCGGATGTGTTCACGTCGCCTCCGTCACAGACATGGATTGGGATCAGGAAACAGTTGCCCTGCTCGAATGGACCGCCAGGCATATCACGCGCGTCGTGAACGATATTTGGGTCCGTCAGGATAATCGCACGCTGAGCGACCTGATCCAATCCTTCCAGAACAACGCCCGCAAACTGAACCGAATGATGCTCTTTGATGAAGCCGTCAAGGCAATCGGCGAGAGCGCGACCGATGTGCTCGAAACCGACATGGCTTTCATCGTCCTGCGCAACCCTGACAATACGATCAGTTGCCCCTGGATCAGCGGGTTGAATACAGACACGATCAACAGGATCATTGACACGGAGGGCGCGTCCATTGAATCCATCCTGCGTCACAGCCAGACGCCGGTCCTGTTCCCGGATATCCGCAAATCCGTCCTGCCAACCTCCCTGCAAAAACACCTGATCGAGAAAAAGGCCCGCTCAACCCGCATCTTCCCGCTTATGTATGAAGGCCAGACCATGGGAGCTGTGATCGGTTTCTATAAGCACGTGCGGTTGTTTACACGCAGCGAACGCAACATTCTCTCGCTATTCGCCAATTCAGCCGCCCTGACGCTTCAAAACGCATGGATGTACGATCAGATTGAGAAGGGATACCTGGGCCTGGCGCTTGCGCTGGCAAACATCGAGGATGCGCGTGAAGTCACTATACCGGATTCAAGCATGAGGTCCGCAAAACTGGCCGAGGAAACTGCCCGAGCCTTGAAAGTACCGGAAGATGAAGTCAGGAGCATTCATTGGGCGGCTCTCCTGCATGACATCGGAAAGAAGGATATTCCTGAGAGCGTTTTGCAAAAGTCCGGCCCACTGAATGAAAATGAATGGGAGCTGGTACGCCTCAGCCCGCAAACCGGTGAGAAGATGCTCGAGGCTGTTCCACAACTGCACGGCATAGCGAAGATCATCCGCAACTTCCATGAGCACTATGATGGCAGTGGATATCCAGACCGGCTGAAGGGCAACCAAATCCCCATCGGTGCAAAGGTGCTGGCTGTGACAGATGCCTATACCAGCATGCTCGATAAGCGCGCCTATCGCGCGCCACGCCTCCCACAGGAAGCATTGAGCGAAATCCAACACCATAGCGGGGAATATTTTGATCCGGTTGTGGTGAATGCTTTCAACAAAGTAGTGGAGAAGTTCGCAAACTGAGAATCCCTGCATCTGCCATACTATAAATGACGGAACCTGGTTCGAACGGGCCGGGTTCCGTCATTTTATTTGGCATGGAGGGCAGGAATCAAAAGCGCCCCTCGGTCAAAAGATTATGTTCAGGGATGCTCAGGTCAGGTGTGGTTCCGGGATTTCCTCGACGACTCGGTACACGATGTCGTGCTCGCGTACGGGTTCGATGACCTTGATCGCCACATCATCGCCCGGCCTGACCCAGACTACACTGTGATGCTCGATTTCCATGGAGGAGACGCGCTGGGTTAAGTCGGTAATATGGCCAAGGATGTGGATCATGTCGCCGAGTTTCAGGCTGTCAGTGAGCGTCAGGACAGCCACATTGATGTGGGTGTAGTAATGTTTGACTCTGCCAATTTCTACTTCCATAGGCTCATTCCTTTCTCGGTCCCTTCACGACCAAGACCGAACAATTCGAGTAGTGGACGAGTTTGCGCGAGACACTTCCCACCCACCAGCTTCTGAACTGGCTCAAACCGCGCGAACCGGCCAAAATCAGGTCAACCTGGTTGGCGTTGGCGTATTCGAGAATCTCGGTAGCCGCATCGCCGCGGGCCAGGGTTGGGATGGCAATGATCCCGCCCCGCCGCAGCATTTCACAGGTCCGGTCGAGAAGCGCTTTGCCTTTGCGTTCCTGTTTCTCCCGTTC
>JAKANW010000287.1 GCA_021823555.1 Chloroflexota bacterium | reverse complement strand
TTTGATCTCGCCAATCGCTTGCTGCGCCGCGATCAAACCATCGGCAAGATTGACCTGGCAAGGGATGGAGAATGGACAGCCGAGGAAAAGGGGTTGATCGAAGCAATTGCAACCCAGGCAGCCCTGGCGCTTGAAAATGCCCGCCTGGTGGAAGAAAGCCAGACCACAGCCAAGGGCGAGCGTCTGGTCGCAGAAATCACGGGCAAGGTATGGTCATCCAGCACCATTGACGGTATTCTCCAAACTGCGATCAAAGAAATGGGACAAGCATTCGAATCTGACGAAGCAACGATCGAGTTGAAGGTAGATTAGTCCATGACAACAAATTTACCCATGGGAAACGGCGTAATCCAGGAATTTTCTACTAATGCCTGGCGGGAAAATTTTATGCGCACCATTTTGCGTGGTGCTGCCTTATTTGGCCTAATCGCATTGATCCCCACCTACCTGGCAAACACTCCGCTTATTTCACTGGTTATTTATGTCATCACTTACATCATCCTGCTCCTGGCAGCATTCATCCCACTTCCCTATTGGGTGAGGGCATGGACATTTGTAATTATCACCTACGCGCTAGGCTTGGTTAACCTGCTTAACACCGGAATCTGGGGGGATGGACGCGTCTTCTTCCTCGCCCTGGTCATTGTTGCCAGCCTGTTATTCTCACATCGTGTCTCTATCAGCATCGCGCTCGTCACCTTGGTCACTACTGCAGTCATAGGCTGGCTCGTACTCAGCGGGAACTATGCAATTACATCCACAGCAGTCCAACCCAGCGACCTGCTTACCTGGGTTACCGAGATTGGCGTTCTGGTCATGCTAGATGCAATCTTCATTCTGGGATTGATGCTTCTCCAAAACGGATTCGCCCAGGCGCAGCAGCGCTCGGCGCAGGCCCTAACAGAGCTGGAAGTTGAGCGCAAGTCGCTGGAAGAGCGCGTTGAACTGCGCACACATGAGATTCAGCAAGTCACAAACCAACTCCGGATCGCTTCTTCCATCACCAGGCAGATCTCCGATATCAGGGACCTGTCCACCATACTGAACACAGTAGTATCCCTGCTTGCCGACCATTTCGACTTATATCATGTCGGCATTTTCCTGCTGGATGACAATCAACATTATGCAGTCTTGCAGGCGGCCTCCTCTGTGGAGGGGAGAAAAATGATCGAAACAGGCTACCGGGTTGAGATTGGGAACGAAGGGGTCCTTACAGATGTTGTGAAAAGCAAACGCTCCCGCATCATCGAGGACGCCGGAGCTGGTCCCGCCTCATTAGGCAGTCAGCGCCTGCCATTATCCCGCTCCGAAATCTCCATTCCCATGCTTGCCCGGGAAAGGGTGATCGGCGTTCTGGATGTGCAGTCGGATATTTCGGGATCCATACACCCGGACTTTGCCGAAAGCCTGCAAACTGTGGCCAACCAATTAGCCACCACGATTGAAAATACGCGCCTGTTGAACGAAACCGAAGCCATCATCAACCAGTTTGAAGCCCTCACTTCCCTCCAATCCAAGGAGGCCTGGCAAAACTATCTAAAACGACGAACCGCTGCTTACCAATACACTCCGCTCGGCATACGCCCACTGACAGATGCTGCACCAGTGGAAAAAACAAAAACGCTCAAGCTTCCGCTCCAATTGCGCGGACAGGAGATCGGCGCGATCAACCTGCGCCGCAAACAGGATGCCCCCGACTGGAGTCAAAATGAACGCGAGCTGGCGCAGGATATCGCCGCACAAGTGGCCCTGGCATTGGAAAACAGCCGTCTACTGGAGGAAACACAAGACCGGGCAGCGCGGGAACAAATAATTGGTGAAATTACGGCCCGCTTGAGTCGTACGATGGATATTGACACGTTGCTTCAAACGGCAGCGCGTGATTTTGGCGCGCTTCCAGAGGTTGCAGAAGTATCCGTTTTTCTAGGCAAACCCAACGAGCAAAATGTCAAGAAAGGCAGAAAGTAGCAAAGGACCGCCCGCATGCAAGATTTGCCTCCATCAAAAACCCCCGAAACCAATCCCCCACGTTTCGGAAGACTCCGCCTGCGCGCCAAGTTGATTCTGAGCAATCTTCTGATTGCATTCGCGGCAGTGATGGCAATGGGATATTATGTTTATTATAGAACTCAACAAACCGCCGCCGTTCTGTCAAACCAGCTTGAAAACAACGTGGAGATGCAGGCTCAAACCCATCTGACCGCCACCGTCGCAGAAGGAGCGGATTCGCAAAACGCTTTCTTCGTTACCACGAGGAACAATATTCTGGAGCTGCGAACCAATGTAGAAAAGCTGCTCTCACAAGAGGCAGCCCTGGGCAATGGGAATTATTGGAATGCACGCCAGTCGTTGATTCAACTGTCAAATGGGGCCTGGGACAATTCCAATTCGGAACCGGGTTCAGTTTTCATCCCTGCCAGGCCGGCAATTTCAGATTCTCTGATTACCTCCCTAAATGCAACCAAATTATTGGATTTTTCCGCGCCGGTCATCCTGCAACAGAATCCTGATGTCATCGCAGTTTACTACGGAGGGGCGACAGGAGAAACGCTTTATTACCCCAATGTTGATCTTGCAAACCTGGTTCCCCCTGATTTCGATGTTACCAGCAGGCCATGGTTTGTAAAAGCAACGCCAGCCCAGGATCCAGATGCAAATGTTGTGTGGTCCGACCCCTATGTGGATGCTGCTCATAACGGATTGGTCATTACCGGCAGTGCGCCGGTTTACGACTCCGCCGGGAATTTCCGTGGCGTGGCAGCAATAGATATCCAATTAAACGCTGTAACCAACCTGGTGGCCCAAATTCAGATAGAGCAAACTGGTTATGCCTTTTTAATTGACTCGGGTGGTCGCCTGATCGCCATGCCGGACTCAGGATATTACAAACTTAATGTCACGCCGACCACAGCTCCCCTTGGCGAGGTGTTAGACCCGGCCCTGTTGGCAGGTATTTCGCCGGACTTCAATGGAATAATTTCTGCCATGGAGAAAGGCGAGAGCGGCATAAGGACCATCAGTATAAATGGAACCCAACAGTACGTGGTTTACCATTCAGTCCCGGAGGTCAATTACAGCCTGGCCATAATCGTTCCTGTAAAAGAAATGCTGTCGGAGTCAGTGGCCGCTGAAGAGCAGTTCGCGCAGAACACAAGAGCAACCCAATTCTTTAGTTTGGCGCTTGTAGCAGCTATTTTGATCGCGACCGTTTTAGCCAGTTGGGGCATCGGCAATGCACTGACGTCCCCTCTTGAGCAACTGACCAGAACAGCCCAGGATATCGCAAACGGCAACCTGAACACCGAGGCAAGAGTAACAACCCAGGATGAGACCGGCACGCTTGCCAATACACTGAACACAATGACATCAAGGTTAAGAGAACTGGTCGGCTCACTTGAACAGCGCGTTTCAGATCGCACGCGGGAAATTGAAAGACAAGCCTTTCGCTTGCGCGCGGCTGCGGAAGTAGCCCGCGATGCTGCATCTGCACCCAACCTGGACGAATTACTGGACCGTTCAAGCCGTCTTATCCATGACCGCTTCGGTTTCTACCACACTGGCATCTTCCTGCTCGACGAAAAAAAGGAATATGCGGTTTTGCGCGCATCTCCAACCGAGGCGGGCCGAAAAATGCTGGCCAATAATCATCGCTTACGCATCGGCGAACAGGGGATGGTGGGGACCGTGGCCGCCAGCGGCGTGCCGCGCATCGCATTAGACACCGGGGCGGATTCCGTTTATTTCGACAATCCACTTCTTCCGGACACCCGATCTGAAATGGCCCTGCCTCTCAAGACCAATGAAGGCATCATCGGCGTCCTTGACGTTCAAAGCGAGCAGCCTAATGCTTTCACACAGGATGATATCGCCATCATCCAGGTTATGGCTGACCAACTGGCAACCGCCATTGAAAGAAGCCGCCTCCTTCAGCAGGTCGAGTCTCAGTTGCACGAAATTGAACAGACCTACGGCAGGTTCACCCAGGAAGCATGGCGAACATTTGCGCAAGGCGATTCGAAAGTTGCCGGCTACCATTACGATAGCTTCCAACTGCGGTCCATTCAGGAGCCAGTCAACATCCCGGAAGATGCGCAAACCGGTGCTTCCCGTTCCACCCTGATCCCCATTCAACTGCGCGGAGAGACAATAGGCGGAATCAGTGTCCGTTTCCAGGGAGAACAGCCGCCAGAAGCAACTCTCGCCATAATCCAGCAAACTGCAGAACGCCTGGCAACCGCCCTGGAGACCAGCCGCCTGTTGGAGGAAACCCAGAAAAACGCGGCCCGTGACCAATTGGTATCCCACGTATCCAGTCGAATCCGCGAAACCCTGGACATGGAATCCGTCCTGCGAACGGCTGCACTCGAATTGCAAAAAGCTTTTGGATTAAAAGAAGCAGAGGTATATCTCTCGCCATCATCCATGGAAACTTCCTCTCGGACAACAAAACCCAGAAAGAAAGCAACAGGTTCCAATGTTCACGACGGAGAGTCCTAATGCTGCGAATCATGGAAAAGTCATAAGATCATGAGCACTCAAAAGACCCTCTTCTCCGCTATAAACAGGGAAAACCGAAACGCTATTTTAGCAGCGGTGATCACCCTTTTAATGGCTGTCATAATTTTAAGCAATATTATTGTCATCGCCCGTATAGATAAACGGGTTTCCTGGCAGGTGGCCGTTGAAGTCATCGCGGTTTTGGGATTATTGATCACCTCGATCCTTGACATTGTTGAAATTGTTCGGGGTCGGCAGGAAAGAGGCGCCTGGAGAATAATCTACGCCTTCATAGCGGTTGCAGCCATTCGCACCATCTTGCGCCAATCCGTTGGCCTGCCGCTGGGCATACTAAGCGCTGTATTGGTGGCTTCCATTGGTTACCTGAGCCTGCCTTCACGCCAAGTGGAAAGAGCGGTGAACATAGGGTATGCCGCGGGGAGCTTGATTGTCATTTATGATACGTTTGCAGATTTCGTCTACACGCGCTTGCCCAGTGCGCCAAGTATAATCACCGTCTCGACCTATCTGGCGGCTTTTGCCTTTGTGCTTCAGATCGTAACCTATATCACCCGGCTCCGAAACTTAAGCTTGGCCACTAAAATTACAAATT
>JAKANW010000286.1 GCA_021823555.1 Chloroflexota bacterium | reverse complement strand
GCGCACTCGATATCGGACGAGGCATGGATCGAAACGGAAAACTTCCGCTTGCAGGTGCTCTACACGCCCGGTCACAGTCCAGACCACCTCTGTCTCTACGCGCCCGAACGAGGCTGGCTGTTCACCGGCGACCTGTTTGTCGGCGGACAGGAACGCGCCTTGCGTGAGAGGTACGACATCTGGCAGATCATCGCCTCGCTGAAACGGATTGCTGCACTGCCCTCCACTGCGATGTTTCCCGGCAGTGCACGAGTTCGTGAGAATCCAAAGGAGGAACTCGCATCAAAGATCGTGTATCTGGAAGAGTTTGGAGATAAGGTGCTCGATCTACACCACAAGGGCTGGGATGTGGATGCCATTGTCCGCGCCTTGTGCGGGAAGCCCATGTTCATAGAGATGATCACCCTGGGGAATTTCGCGCGGCGGCATTTGGTGCTTTCCTATCTAGGAGGTAACAGCAGCAAATAGAAACAAGCTGGGTGTCAATCAGACGAAGTATATTTTCCCGCCATCTTTTTAATTGTGCTGATTCCACGCAGGGTTGACTGACTGCCAATGGTTTTCTCAAGGACTACATTGGAAAAGGTGGATTCGCTTTGCTTCTTGAAACACAGCCAGTAAATCTCCCGTTCATGCACAGCAAAGTCATCAATCCCGGTTTTCAAAGCCATCAGTTTTTGCTTTGAAGCCTCGTCCAGCGCTTCGGCCAGAAACGCTATATTGAGCGCTGCAGCTTTATCGAGAGCAAGTTGTGGGAAAGGCCTGTAGCTCGCGAGGCTGGCCAGTTCCGCTTCTGTTCTGATGAAGGTGGCAACCTCATAACCCAGCGCATCGCGCAGTCCAACCGCGATCTTCTTTTCCAGCGCCGCAGTATTCCTTGAGGCTGTCTCGAATACGACATTGCCACTGGCAATAAAGGTCTCTACATTGGAAAGACCAAAGGACTCAAAGAGTTGACGCAGAGTATCCATCTTAACGGTGTGCCCGCCGACATTTATAGCTCGAAGGAATGTGATGTATCGTAGCATTGGATTGACCTTTCTGGGCCGAGATTATACTGTTTCTGGAGGAAATTTCCCTGCATACAAACGCCATCGCGAAGACATTTTTTACGTGTATAATCATTGCATCTCATTCAAGGACAGGTTATGTTTAAGAAAATACGAGACGCCTCTGGTTGGACCATGTTTATCTTCGGTGCACTGGCATTCCTGCTCGGACTGGTTGGCCTGATCCGCCCCGAAATTCTACTCGGCCTGCTTGGCTTTACTGTGATTGACCGCGCCCAGCGCGTCGCCGGGGATTACACCCTTGTCTTTATGATCGCTTCGTCCATGGCCTCTTTCAACATGGGTGTTTATTACATATTGGCTTCCTTGAACGACTTGAAGCAATTCTATGTCTGGACAGTTCCATTTCGTTTCGTTACTTTCACTGTATTCACCATAGTAATACTGACCGGTCTTGCTCCAGCGCGATTCTTCGGAGTTGGATTATGGGAAGGCCTCGGTGCGACCGCTACCGGCCTGGCGCTTTACCTCGAGAAGCGCGGAAAGAAGTAACCATGCGCTCGAAATGGATCGAATACAAGGACAAAAAGATTTTCTACCAGGATTTTTCCGGCCTGTTCTACAACAGCGCGGCTGTGAAAGCAGAACTGGTGGAAGTGCAGGAGATCGTTGTTAGCCAACCCAAGGATTCGGTCCTGGTGTTGACCGATTTGCGGGACACGCAAGTCGGAGGCGATCTGATTTCGGTCATGAACACAGCTTCCGCGCGTACCAAGGACCATGTCCACAAGACCGCTGTTTTAGGTGTAACAGGCATCAAGCGTACGCTGGGTGATATGCTCACCAGGATCACAGGCCAGTCTTTGATGTATTTTGATAACGAGTTGGATGCCAAGGAATGGCTGGTTCGTGATTGAAGTGAAGCCCAAAGTTGAGTCAGAAAGACCGGTTCCAGGAATGAAACCGGTCTTTTGATTCTCTAGAATACTTCCAGCGTTCCGCGACGTTTGGCCTCTACCTCGAACCAGGAAAACAGGGCGTACCCTAATACGCCATAAAACAGGCCAATTCCCAATTCCTGCCACAGCAACGGCGCGACCTGTACCAACCCTGCCCCAGCAATAAGTTGACGAGCTGCCGCAATACCCCGCGTCAACGGGAGTGAATAGGAGACAACCTGCATCCAGGCAGGCAACTCGGCAATGGGCACATTGGCGCCAGAGAAGATCAGCAGCAGGAAGTAAACGAAATTATTGACGAACATCACATTGACCGTGATGAGGCTCAAACAGCCCAACAGCAATCCCAGGCCGCAGGTGCTCAAGGTTGTGACTGCGATGGTCAGCATGAGAGCCGCCAGATTGGTATGGGAAAGGTTCAGGCCAAGCAGCACCACACCCCATACGAAAGCGATCACCACACCCAGCATTCCATCCAGGACGTGCATGAAGGCGCGGCCAAAGAAGGTCACCAGGCGGTTGGCAGGCGTTCCAAATAGATACGGCAAAGTGCCGGTCTCGCGCTCGCCGCCCACGCTCATCGTCACGCCGAAGATACCGCTTACCGCTGTAATCTGGATGGCGTTCCCGATAATGTAAAAGGCCGCATTGTCCCGGCTGGTGGCAAAGGTCCCCAGAAATACAAAGAAAAACATCTGCGCCAGCGGCATGATCAGTTTGGATGCGGCATATTGGGCAGGCCGCAGCCAATGAAAGAGCGCCACATAAGATAATATGGTTCCCTGCCAGAACAGGCGCAGGTTATTGGAGAGGGTACGCATAAAAGGTTACTCCATACCGAGGGTTGCGTCGGCGCGCGCTTTATAAAGCATCAACTTAAACAGCCGCGATGCAACCAGCAAATCAATCAACGAGAACAGCACCATCATGCCCCAGGCGAAGAGGGTTTGGTTGAACGGCGTCCCGACCGTCGTTGTCCCGTGCAGAGCGACAGCAGCCCAATAAGGTGGCAACAGATAGGAGAGCGGGGTCGTCCACCCGGGCAGGAGCGCGATCGGGAAGAGAAATCCGCCCAGCACATAAATGGGAAATTCCATTGCATTCTGCCAGGCGCGTACGCCAGGGTTCATCACGAAGATGGGGGCAATGACCAAACCGAAGCTGATAAAAGCGAACACGCTTAACAGGAGAGAGGCAACGAACCATAGCGGCTGGGCAATCGTGAGCGAGTAACCAAAAAACCAGGCCGCTATGATATACCCTATGACCATTGAAATCAGGGATTGGATCACATTAGCCAGGTTCTTTCCGAAAACGATCACCTCGAACGGCGTGGGAATGGCCACCAGCGACTCCAGCGTGCCGCTCCAGCGCTCGGCGTTGATGCTGTTGCCAGAGATAAAGAGCAGGCTCGACCATAATCCCGTCAAACCGGAACCGACGACTACGAAGATGGCATAATCGGGGCCTTTGCTCTTCAACATCCACAGGGCCAGCAGGGCAATGATGATCGGCTGAAAGAGGATCGTGAAGATGATAAAGCCATCCATCAACTGCTGGCGGATGGTCATCTCGGCCACGATCAGGATCGTGCGCCAATATTTGAGCAAGGTCCGAACGTTCATACGTCACCTCCGACCAGCCGCACGTATGCATCCTCCAACGTTGGCTCGCGGACGATCACGCGGCCCAATCTTTGACCGTCGAGGGCAGCCATCAGATCCGGTACCGCTTCAGCGCCGCGCTGCGTTTGGATGAGAAGCATTTGCCTTTGTTCATTGTCTTCAATGGAAAGTGAATTCACAAAAGGCAGGGCGCGCAACTTCGTGACCACATCAGGAGGCGCGCCAAATGTTTCAACTTCAACCACCGACAAGTCTGAAACATGCTTCTTCAACTCACCGGGTGTATCCAGTGCGACGATCTTGCCATGATTGATGACGGCAATGCGGTCGCAAAGCGCGTCCGCTTCGAACATGTAGTGTGTGGTGAGCAGGATGGTTTTCCGCTCGGATTGCAGGTTGAGAATCACATTGCGGAACTCACGCGCCCCAACCGGGTCCAGGCCAATGGTCGGCTCATCCAGGAACAGTACAGCCGGATCGTGCAGTAAAGTGCGGGCAACGTGCAGGCGCTGCTTCATGCCGCGCGAGTAGCCTCCCACGTATTCATCGCCGCGCCCGTTCAGCCCGACCATATCCAGTAAATAAGGGATGCGTTTCTTCGAGACGTCCGGGTCCACGCTATACAGGCTGGCAAAATAACGCAGGTTGTCAATGCCGGAAAGCCGCCAGTACAAACCGCGCTCACCGCCGAAGATGAAACCAATGTGTTTGCGCACTTCGGGCGCCTGTTTGACCACGTCAAACCCCTTAACGGTGGCAGACCCTGAGGTCGGGATGAGAAGCGTGGTCAGCATCTTGACGGTGGTCGTCTTGCCGGCGCCGTTCGGTCCGAGCAGACCGAAGAGTTCGCCTTCCCCGATCTCAAAGGAAATATCTTCCACGGCCATCACTTCCTTGGCTGTGCGTTTGAATACCCCGGTATGGGTCTTGAAGACGCGCTGCAAGCGTTCGCGCGACGGGATTGCCAACAGCAGTCGATCGGGTGACTCGTCAGCGTGCGAGTGGTCCCGTTCGCAAATCGTGATCTGGCGAGAGAGGTCTTGGCGGTTCTTCAGAAACCAGTTCATCCGTTTCTTGAAGCCGGGCAATCGGTCGAGCGTGTGCTGGTCAAGGATCTCGACCGCGAAGAGCGGGATGATCCCGACGACGGATCGAATCCGGAGCGGTTGACCGCTCCCCCCCATTTTGAGTTGGTCGTAGTAGAAGCCATCGTGCTCATCCCACAGGCCGCTGCCGCCGAGCGTGTTCATCGCGTCGGCAATCGCGACGAAGTGCTCGAAGAACTTCGAGGCAATGTCTTCGTAACTGGAGTCTTCCGCGGCCAACTCCAGCGCAATGGCCAGCATCGTCGAGCAGAAGAAGGCCATCCACGCGGTGCCGTCGGCTTGTTCGAGTCGTCCGCCGGCCGGCAGCGGTTGCGAGCGGTCGAAGACGCCGATGTTGTCCAGACCGAGGAAGCCGCCGCCGAAGAGGTTGTTTCCTTCGATGTCCTTGCGGTTCACCCACCAAGTGAAGTTGGGCAGCAATTT
>JAKANW010000285.1 GCA_021823555.1 Chloroflexota bacterium | reverse complement strand
GTCGCGTTTGGTGAACGATTGCAGGCGAGATATGCAGGCCCGTGGAGCGAAGCGCCTCGACCAATCCATCACGGCCTTTATACAGCATCGCGCTGAAGCTGGACTTATTGGAACCTGGACTATGTTCGAAATATACATCAAAAACCTGTGGTTTGGAGGTGTTTTATGTACGCTGCCTTGACCCGCTGCCCGGTCTGTAAATCCGAGATGGCCGTGACGCGCCTGCAATGTTCATCGTGCGATACCGTCGTTGAGGGTCGTTTTACCACCGGCCAGTTTGCGAATCTTTCACCGGAACAGGTCGAGTTCATTGTGACTTTCGTGCGCTGTGAGGGCAAAATCAATCGTATGGAGCAGGAGGTCGGCCTTTCCTATCCGACCATCCGCAACCGCCTGCATGAGGTCATCCGTGCATTGGGCTTTGAGCCGGGCAAGGATGATACGGCTGAAATTACCGAAGAGAGACGCCGGAGCATTCTCGATGATTTGAACGCAGGCAAGATTACCGCCGATGTCGCCATGCGCCTGTTGCGCGGCGAGGAGGAAGCATGACAAACCAAACGATCCCTACAGGCCCATCGCCCCGGGTTATCGTAGACAAGATAGCCGGCGACCTGAGCGTGGTTGGCTGGGAAGGGCAGGCTGTCCTGCTCAAAGGGGACGAGGATGAGATCCGCTTCATGCAAGACGGGGAAGCGGTTACCGTTTCCTCGGAGGATGACTTGTCCCTGCGCGTTCCCCGCAATGCCACGTTGACGATCAAATCGGTGCGCGGTGACATGGCCCTGCGCGGCGTGCTTGCCGAAGTTGAAGTGGGTGAAGTCGGCGGCGATCTTTCGATGCGTGATATTGGTTCTGCTGCCATTAGCGCCGTTCAATCTGACCTCAGCCTGCGCGATGCCAAGGGAAGTGTGACCGTCAAAAATATCGGCGGCGATGTGTCCATTCGCGAGGTAAAAGGGGATGTGGAATTGACCTCCGTGGCGGATGATCTGGCCTTGCGGGATGCGCGCGGGAATGTCAACGCGAACGTAGGTGGGGATGTAGTCCTTTATCTCTACCCGAAATCCGATCAGGCATATAACGTCACGGCTGGCGATGATATTTTGATTGTGCTGCCCGTGGATGTAAACGCCACACTGAACCTGAATGCTGATGAAATTGACGTGGATTGGCCTGGCGTAAAAGAAGATGAAGATGCCACACAGCGCACCCTGACATTCGGCAATGGTGCAGCCAGTATCAACCTCCATGCGGGCGGCGATATTCGCGTGAGCAGTAATGCCAGCGCAGGCGAATCGGCCGAAGAGCATGGCAATATGGCCGGCATGATGTTCGATTGGTCCGATTTTGGAAATGAATTAAGCGCCCGTATCTCCCGCCGCGTGGAAGAAGCTACCCGGCGTGCCTCTCGCCAGGCGGAGCGCGCCGCCCGCCGCGCCGAGGAGAAAGTACGTGGGAGATGGCAGGCCAAAGCAGGCGTTGGCCGCTGGAACTGGAACATTGAACCGGGGTCATTTCCGTCACAATCTGTCCCGCCGCGCGAACCCGTCTCGGAAGAGGAGCGCATGGCGATCTTGAAGATGTTGCAGGAAAAGAAGATCAGCGCCGAGGAGGCCGATCAATTATTGGCAGCTTTGGAAGGAGGCGAATAATGTCTTCTGAGGAGCGCAAACAGATCCTCAAGATGGTGGAGGATGGCAAGATCACAGCTGACCAGGCGCTGGCGCTCATCCGCGAGCTGGAAGAGGATTCGGCTGGGGCTGAGTCTGACGCCCCTGAAACGGGAGCAGCTTCATCGTCCGGGTCTGACGCGGGAGGTCCTTCAATCGGAAACACTGCGCCGGAATTGGAGCGCACCGCGGCTCAGGCGCGCCGCCTATGGCAGATCCCGTTATGGATCGGCGTGGCGATTACAGTGCTGAGTGCGATCGGGATGTATTATGCCATGCGGAGCGGTGGATATAATTTTTGGTTCTACTGCCTGTGGACGCCGTTCCTGTTGGGGGTGGTGGTGATGGCGCTGGCCGGCTGGAGCCGTTCGGCGCACTGGCTGTTCGTTAATGTGGACCGCTCCCGCAGCGATGATGGGCCGAAGAGAATTTTCCTAGGTTTCCCGCTCCCATTGGGACTGGCGGGTTGGTTCCTGCGTGTGTTCGGGAATCGCATCGAGGGTTTGAAGAACACGAACGTGGACGATGTGGTCGAGGCGATCTCGGCGGCGAAGTCCATCCAGGAACCGCTGATCGTCAATGTGGATGAGGGTGACGAGGGTGAGCGGGTGCAGGTATACATTGGTTAGGAGGCAGGTATGACAAGCGTCGAAGAACGAATGAAGATACTGAAGATGATCGAGGAGAACAAGATCAGCGCCGAAGAGGGCGCGAAGCTCCTGGCTGCCCTGCGGGATGCCCGCCGCGGCCCGGGCACGCCAACGCCGCCGCGCGGCGGCCCAGGCGGGGCGCGCTGGCTGCGCATCCGCGTGACCGACGTCAACACCGGCCGCTCGAAGGCTTCGGTGCAGATCCCGCTGGCGCTGGTGGATGCAGGCATGAAGATCGGCGCGCACTTCGCACCGGAGGTGGAGGGCGTGGACATGGCGAATGTGCTGGAAGCCATGCGCTCCGGTGTGACCGGCAAGATCATTGACGTGACCGATGATGAAGACGGCGAGCACGTCGAGATCTTTGTTGAGTGAGTTCTCCTGGATCATTGAGTTGCCCGCGAGGAGATGATGTCAAGTACTGATCCTGTTCCGCCGGAAGTCATTGACAACTGGCAGGTACTACAGGTTGAAGATTGCGTTTATGAAATGCCTCTCCAGTTGAGTCCTGCCCTGATGTCTCAACAGGGAATCCTTGCCAACCATCTCCTTTCAGCGCGGAGGCGGTTGATTCACTTTGCGCGGCAACACGGCTGGGGCGAATACATCCACCAACCCTTTGCAAAGCGGGCACAAATTTATGACGATAAAGCGAAGTTCGACCGTGATCTCCTTGAAATTAATGGTTTGGACACAACGATTGAACTTCCGAGAACTTATTGCGCAGCTTTAGAGAAGAACATTTTGTTCAGCGTTTCGCCGGACCTCTACCGGACGTTATATCCTGAAGGCGAGGAACAGAATGCTTTTGAAAAATTATTGGCGCACGAAATGGCGCACAGGTTGCATATCAGGATCCTCGGGGGCGATGAAGATGCCATGGGCCCCGTGTGGTTCTATGAAGGCTTTGCTTTATATGCCGCCAATCAATTCGAGGGTCTCACATTGCAAATGAGTCCTGGCGAGATTTGGGACCTTGCGGGCAGCGAAGAACGCGGAGACTACAGGCGTTATGCCTTTATGTTCCATTATTTTGTTGGCAGGATTCCCCTGCAGCAATTGGTTGAGATGGCTAGGGAAACAGATTTCATTAGTAGGTTGAAAGCCGTCACTGAACAAAGTTAAAAGACGAACACACCATATGGCAAAGCCGCAAGGTGTGTAGGAGCATCATGCGGCTTTGAGAAAAATGCCAGAAGCAGTGGACTCTTCTGGCATTTTCGTTATGAGGCGTTTTGCCGCTTCAACTTCATATCTTTCCTCTTTCTTCTTTCCTCATACAAAAAAGAAAGAGGAAAGAAGAAAGAAAACGTAGGTGCTACTTTGCCAAATCTCCCATCAGTTCCATCGGCACTACCGCTGCGCCGACGATGCCCGGGCCCGTGTGCACACCCAGCACGGGCGAGATGCGCATGACCTCGATTTTGGCGACGTTCAGTTTTGCTTTGAGTTCTTCGGCCAGCACTTCGGCTTTTTCGGCAAAACGACCGTGCAGCACGGTGACCCACACGGGCGTGCGGGCGTACTTTTCATGCAGGTGCTCTGCAATCGCGGTCATGGACTTGTTGAGCGTGCGCCCGGTAGTGACGGTGCTGTACTTGCCGTCCGTGTCCACGCGGATGACGGGCTTGAGATTGAGCAACGCGCCCGCAATGGCTTTGACGCGCCCAATGCGCCCGCCGCGCGCCAGATATTCCAGCGTATCGAGCGTGTAGATCACCTCGGTCTTTTCACGGATCCTTGCCATCCGTTCCTGGATGGATTGGATGGCCCAACCTGCCTTGGAAGCCAGCGCGGCGGCCATCACCTGGAAGCGTTCGCCGCCTGAAAGTGTCATCGTATCCCAAAGATTGACATTCGCTTCGGGCCTGGCTTGTTCGCCGGCCGCGCGCGCAGCATTGATCGTCCCGCTCAATCCCGACGAAATGTGGATGGAGAGAATATCCTTCTCCTTCTGGGCGAGTTTGCGATACATCTCCGCGAACAGTCCTGTGGATGGCATGGCCGTGGTGGGGATGGCGGGGCGCATGGCTTCGAGCCTATCATAGAATGCATCGGCGGTGATATCGGCGGAGTTCACCTCGCCTTCAGGGAATTGAATGAAAAGCGGGGCTTGTACAATTCCCAACTCTTCCAGTTCTTCAGCGGGGATATCCGCCGCACAATCCGTAACGATTTTCATGTCTGTCTCCTTTGGGAAAATCTCTCAGCGGATCTTTGATTCGCTGAAGCGTAATGGTCTCGATTCCAAAAACCAGTGGACGGCGTCCGCGATGCTCTCGTAAAGATGCCGCGGTTGATAACCCAGTTCGCGTGTGGCTTTGGCATGGCTGATATTTGAATTGCTCTTCAACACTTCCAGGGAATAGGGCGTGAAGCGCGGCGTGGCGTGAGTCAGCCGGTAATACATGGGTGTGAAGGTGGCCGCGAATTTCGCCAGGTCGAACGGGATTTTCATTTGGAAGAAGTGCTGCCCGGTGATCTCCCGAACGGTTTCAAGCAAATAACGGATCGAGATCTTTTGCCCGGACAAAATATAGCTTTCACCGCGCTTGCCTTTTTCTGCCGCGGCGATCAACCCGTCGGCCACGTCGCGCACGTCCACGAAATCGTAAGCGCCGTCCACGTACAGGGTCGGCTTTTGTTCGGCCGCGGTGCGGATCACGCTGCCCATCATCGAGCCGCGGAAGTCGTATGGGCCGATGACCCCGGTTGGGCAGGCGATGACAGCTTCCAGTCCCGCGCGAGCCGCTTTCTGCACTTCCAGTGTGGCTTCCGCCTTGGAGCGGTCGTATTCTCCATACGGA
>JAKANW010000284.1 GCA_021823555.1 Chloroflexota bacterium | reverse complement strand
GCCGTATCTTTCTGCGCCTGACGGAATTGGGCGACGAGACTGCCACCGGCGACACACGCCGCCGGGCAAGTTTCACCGAGTTGATCCTGAAACCCGAGGAGACGGCCACCACCCAGACCGTGTTGAAGGCGCTGGCCGATGCACGCTTGATCATCACCAGCGAGAATTCCGCCGAGGTGGCGCACGAAGCCTTGATCCGCGAATGGCCCACGTTGCGAGGCTGGTTGGAGGACAATCGCGAAGGGTTGCGTCTGCATCGTCACTTGACCGAGTTCGCGCAGGAGTGGGAGTCGCGCAGCCGCGAGTCGGATGTGTTGTATCGAGGAGCGCGGTTGGCGCAGGCACGCGAATGGGCTTCCGATCATTTCGATGAGATGAACGCGCTGGAGCACGAATTTTTGGAAGCCTCGCAATCTTTGGCAGAAAGCGAGGCCATTGAAAAGGAGGCCCAGCGTCAGCGCGAGTTGGAGGCGGCCCAAAAATTGGCAGAAGTGGAACGGAGACGCGCCGAGGAGCAGGTTCATGCCGCAGGACAACTGCGAAAGCGTTCCTACTATTTTGCGGCCGCGTTCATTGTTGCCATCCTGATGGCGCTGGCCGCCGTTTATTTGGGTTGGCAGGCGCACGCCGCCGGTCAACTGGCCGCCTCGCGCGAGCTGGCCGCGGCCTCCATCAGCAATTTGGATGTGGATCCCGAGCGCAGCGTGCTGCTGGCTTTGGAGGCGGTGTCCAGGGGAAATACACTTGAGGCCGAGGATGCTTTACACCAATCGGTCATGACTTCGCGCGTGCGGTTGGTGATTCCTGCGCATGAGTCAGGCGCAGCCGTCAATGTGGTTTTCAGCCCGGACGGAAAACGTCTCGCTTCGGCCAGCGCGGACGGGTCGGTGAAAGTTTGGGATTCAGCTACGGGAAAGTTTTTGCTTGCGGTCAGCGGACACGCGGTGGCCTTTCGACCGGATCGGGACCAGCTGGCCACTGTCCTGTCGGATGGAAACGTCAAGTTGTGGGATGCCGATAGCGGAATTGAGATCCCGCTCCCCGGTCCAATTGACGCGGGCGACGGGGTCGCGTTCAGCCCGGATGGAACGCACCTCGCCACGGTCACACCGGTCAACCTGCCACGCATTTGGGATCTGCGGACAGCCAAGGAATTGGTCAATTTTCCCGGCCACACGGATTATGTGTCCTATGCGTTTTTCAGTCCCGATGGGACGCGTCTGCTGACCACAAGCGACGATGGAACCGCCCGCCTCTGGAACGCGCGTACGGGGAGGGAACTGCTGGAATTAAATCATCCAAGTCTGGTTTGGACCGCCACCTTTAGCCCGGATGGCAAACGCGTCGCCACCGTCAGTGGAAATGAGGAGTTTGTGTGGGATGAGGAAACCGGTGAAAAACAATTGACCATGACCGGGCACACCAACACGATCTACGCGGTCGCGTTCAGCCCAGATGGGACGCACCTGGCCACCGGCAGCGGGGATCGCAGAATAAAAATGTGGGATGCGGCCTCCGGCAGGGAATTGTTCACGCTCGCCGGGCACAACGGCGCGGTTTATGGCCTGGCCTTCACCCCGGATGGAAAATATCTGGCGAGCGGTAGCGACGATGGCTCAGTGCGGATTTGGGATGTCTCGCCGGGCAGCGAAGTGCTCGCCCTGTCCGGGCCGTCGGTCACCCAAATCGGATTCAGCCCGGATGGTGCGCGTCTCGCGGGAACCGCGAACGGCGCGGCGGCCATTTGGGATGTGGTCACCGGCAATCAGCTCCGGACGTTTTCAGATCGGGCAGCGGTTGTTGTTGCGAGTCTCAGCCCGGATGGAAAAATCCTCGCGACCGCAGATGAAAACTCCAACGTCGCTTTGTGGGAGGCGGGGTCGGGCAAGGAACTGTTCGCGTGGCAGGCCCACACCGCCCGAATCAATGCGCTCGCATTCAGCCCGGACGGCGCGCGTCTTGCCACGGCCAGCGACAATTACCGAGTCAAAATTTGGAATATCCTGGACGTGAAAAATCCGCAGTTGCTAGCGACGTTGGAACTCCCCGCCGAAGTGAAATCTGTTGCGTTCAGCGCGGATGGACAGCGCCTCCTCACCGGCATCCAGAATGGGACGGCAAAAGTTTGGGACATGACCACCAACAAGGGCGTGCTCACTTTGCGCGGCCACACCGATTCGGTCGCGTCTGTGGCGTTCAGTCCCGATGGGAATCTTCTTGGCACGGCCAGCCTGGACGGGTCCGCAAAAATCTGGGATGCAAAGACGGGCAGGGAATTGTTTACGTTGGACAGCCACAACAACGCGGTCACAGCCGTTGCGTTCAGTCCCGACGGAGAGCGGGTTGCCACGGCCAGCCGCGACGGTGCGGCCAAATTATGGAGCGCCGAGACGGGCCTGGAACAACTCACGTTTTTTGGAGACGGTTCCGGCCTCGACAGTCTGTCATTCAGCCCGGATGGAAAGCGCCTCGCCGTCAGCGGTGACGCAGGGGTGCACGTCTATTTCCTGAGCGTGGAAGATCTCGCCGCGTTGGCGCGCACGCGCGTCACGCGTTCCCTGACGAGCGCCGAGTGCCAGAAATATTTGCATCGGGTGACCGAAGCCTGTGCCCCGGCGGTTCCCACGCCAGCGGGCACGCCGCTGCCTCCAACCGCCAATGGACGAATTTGCATGGTAACCAACACCGGCGGCCTGAACGATAACTACTTCAACGCGCTGATGTACAAAGGGTTGCAGGACGCCGCCGGTCTGCACGGCTGGCAGGCCACCGCCCTTCCATCTGCCTCCACCTCCGATTTCGAGAAGAACATGCGCGTCCTAGTGAATGCGGATTGCAGATTGATCGTCGCGCCTGTTGCCCTGTTCGAGCCGATGCGAAATGCAGCCGAGACGAATCCAGATCGACGCTTCATGATGATGGATTTCGTTTATGATCCGCCTCTCGATAACATCTGGAATCAGGTCTACGCCACGGATCAGGCCGCCTTTCTGGCTGGATACGCGGCCGCCTCGGTCACGAAGACCGGCAAAGTGGGCGTGTTCGGCGGGGTCGACATTCTGCCCGTGACGGATTTCATGGACGGTTTTGCCCTCGGCGTGGATTACTACAACCAGAAAAACGGAACCAAAGTGGAAGTCCTTGGCTGGGATGCACAAAAGCATGAGGGCTTGTTCGTCGGCGGATTTTGCTGCACCACCGAAGGCAGACGCCTGACGCGTCAATTGCTGGACGATGGGGCGGATGTCATTCTCCCGGTTGCGGGGAACAGCGTGGGTTGGGGCGCGGGTGCGGAAGTGCGAGAGCACGGCAATGCCTGGCTGGTCGGCGTGGACAACGATTGGGCTGTAACCTTCCCGGAGTTTGCCGATGTCGTCCTGACCAGCGTCGAGAAACGATTCGACGTCAGCGTTGTGCGCGCCTCGGATGCGATTGTCTCCGCCACGTTTAGCGGGGGCATCCATGTGGGTACGCTGGAGACCGGGGAAGTCGGCCTCTCGCCATTCCATCATCTTGACGCGCTCGTTTCTGCCCAAACCAAATCTGATTTAGAGCAGATCGCCGCGGACATTATCGCAGAGAAGATCAAAACCTTACCATAGTTTTCTAATAGTTCTCTAATGGGGAAGTCCTTGACGAAAATCACGCCCGCGTATAAATTTAAGCGCTCTTAACTAAAAAGAGGGCTTAACTATGACTCAATCTTCCAAAACTTCCCAATCCATGCGTAAATGGATGAGCATGTTCATGCACCGCTCGATGCGCGGTTGGAGCCGTTTCGCCAAATCCACGGGCCTCTCGATGCAGCAGATGAACATCATGATGCAGTTGAATTACCGCGGCCCGTGCGGACTCTCCCAAATCAGCGGGCGCTTCGACATCACCGCGGCGGCGGCCAGCCAATTGGTCGACAAGCTGGTCCACGCGGGCTATCTCGAACGCGACGAAGATCCCAACGACCGGCGCGCCAAAACCTTGAAGCTCTCCCCGGCCGGCGTCAAGCTCGTGGAGAATGGCATCCAGGAACACTATCGCTGGATGGATCACCTGATCGAGAAATTGAATCCGGACGAGCAAGCTAAAATTTCGGAAGCCTTCGAGATACTCACCGAAAAAGCAAAGGAAATAGACAAGGAATCATGAAACCAAAAATTGATCTCGTGAGGAGCACAATCATACATGCTTAAACTAGCCAAATATACCAAGCCTTATCTGTGGATGATTTTGCTTGCCATTGCGCTTTTGTTTGCCCAGGCAAACTTTGACCTGGCACTGCCCGATTATCTTTCGCGCATCGTCAACACCGGTATTCAGCAGGGCGGCGTGGAAAATGCCGTGCCGGTGGCCATCCGCCAAAGCGAGATGAACCGGGTGACCATCTTCTTGAGCGCATCCGACAAGGCCTCCGTGCTGGCCGACTACACCCTGGTAGACAGCCGCTCACCCAACTACGCAACCTACCTCAAGGAATATCCGGTCCTTGCCACGGAACCCGTTTACGTGTTGAACAAGATCAGCCAGGCGGAGATGAACCGCATCAACCCGATTATGGCCCGCGCACTTTTGGCCGTTTCCGGGATCGAGCAGGCGCTGGCGGACCCAACCAAGGCATCGCAAATGGGCGCGGCCTTTGGCGGCTTTGACCTAAGCAAACTTCCCGCAGGCGTGGATGTGTTCACCATGTTGGGCCAGCTTCCCACCAGCCAGCTCTCGCAGATTACCAGCGTCATGGATCAGAAATTTGCCGCGCTAGGCAACAGCATGATCGTGCAGGCCGCCATCGGCGCGGTCAAGAACGAATACAAAGCGCTCGGCATGAACACCGACAAACTGCAGAATAATTACATCTTGAGCACTGGCGGTTGGATGTTACTGCTGACCCTGATGTCAGTGATATGTACCGTCATCGTGGGTTTCCTCTCCGCCAAGATCGCCGCTGGAATGGCGCGCGATATGCGCCGCGATGTATTCGAGAAAGTTGAACATTTCTCCAGCACGGAGTTCGATAAATTTTCCACGGCCTCGCTTATCACACGCACGACCAATGACGTGACCCAAATCCAGATGGTGGTCATGATGATGGTGCGCATGGTGTTCTATGCGCCGCTGATGGGTATCGGAGGCATTATCAAAGTTGTCTCCAAGGATTCACCGCTC
>JAKANW010000283.1 GCA_021823555.1 Chloroflexota bacterium | reverse complement strand
TTCCGATCTTCGATTGCCAACCTGAAAGGCAAGAAGGTGGCCTACGAAGAGGGCGCCACCAGCGACCTGCTCATCAACTATGCGCTGGCGCAAAATGGAATGAGTCTTAAGGATATTACCCCGGTCTTCATGCCCGCTTCCGATGCAGGTCCGGCTCTCATTGCTGGACAGGTGAATGCGGCTGTGACCTATGAGCCTTATATCACCACTGCCCTGGGTGGCGGAGACGGCGACTTGCACCTGCTATATACGGCCGCCGAACGCCCCGGCCTGATCTCGGATGTGTTCGTGGTGAGCGGCGCGTTCGCAAAGGCGCATCCTGATACGGTAAAGGCGCTGGTGCAAATATGGGGTGAGGCGCTGGCTTACTACAACAGCAATCCCGAGGACGCCAAAGCCATCATTGCCAACGCGGTTGGCAGTTCACCGGCTGATTTGCAGGCTGCCTTCGATGGCGTGAAGTTCTACGATGTAGCCGCCAACCAGAAGGAACTCGCCGGCGGCGCGTTCATGGACACGCTGAAAGACGTTGCCGATACCGCCAAATCCATCGGCCTGCTGGAAAGCATCCCTGACCTGAACGGCCTGGTGGATGCTTCGTATTTGAAATAATCTTTTTCAGGGATGTCTCGATGCCCGCGACCAAGCGGCTGAACTTCGTTTTCGTTCTTGACACCCCTTCCCCACTCGTGATAGACTCCGCCCGTAATTAAATTCCAAAGAAAGGAGCGCGCTTCATGAACACCGTTATCTACATGACACCGTTTGTTCCCGCCGGTTTATTCCCTTATCGAAGTGCGCCTGTACCCCGTCCCCGCTAGTCCTTTCTTCACCTTCACGGACCTTCAGCCACGGTGCACTCCCGCACCGTGGCTTTTTTGTCGCTCCAACTCAAAAGGTATTCACCATGACAACGTTTACAACCGAACCCGCACCGCTCACCTTTGATTTCCGCAGCACCCTGAACAAGAACCGTCTCAAGGGCCTGTGGCAGATGATGGCCGACTACCACCTGCCGTATGCCGGCGCGACGGTCGCTCTGGCGGTTTCCGCCTTGTCCAAGACCTGCACCTACCTATTGCTGCGCTACTTTGCAGATGACGTGCTGACCCAGGGCAAATACATTGGCGACAGTCTGAGTCGCACTCTGTTTATCATCGCGCTTGGATTCGTGGGATTGGCGGTCCTGGAGGGCGCCTTCTCGTTCCTGTCCGGACGTTTGGCTGCCTACACCGCCGAGAGCATTACGCGGCGCCTGAGGGACTTCCTCTTCGACCACATCCAGCGCCTGAGCTTTTCCTACCACTCCACCACCCCCACCGGCGACTTGATCGAACGCGTCACATCGGACGTGGACGCCCTGCGCCGCTTCTTCAGTGAGCAGGCCATCGGCATGGGACGCATCATCCTGCTGTTCGTCATCAACTGGATTGCCATCCTGAATCTGAACGCCCGGCTGGGTTGGGTCTCGGTGATCGTGATCCCGTTCATCCTGGCCGTCTCGCTGTGGTTCTTCAAGAAAGTGACCAAGCGCTACGAGGAGTACCAGGCGCAGGAGGCCATCCTTTCCACGACGCTGCAGGAGAACCTGACAGGCGTGCGTGTGGTCAAGGCCTTTGCACGCCAGGAGTATGAGAAGGGCAAGTTCGAAAAGGACAACTGGGGCAAGTACCTGAAAGGGAAGCTGTTGCTGCTCATGCACTCGCTCTTCTGGCCGCTCTCGGATATCGTGCTGGGCTTGCAGATGCTGTTCGGCTTTGTCTTCGCGGCGTTGATGGCCATCCGCGGCGAGATCACGATTGGCGACTACCTGGCCTACGTGGGACTGGTCGTCTGGCTGATCTGGCCGATCCGCAACCTGGGCCGCATCATCGTCCAGACCTCGACCGGCATGGTCTCGTATGGCCGCCTGATGGAGATCGTCAAGCAGCAGCGTGAACCGTTGTTCGATGGGCGGCACCAGCCCCAGGCTCCCGTGCGAGGCGATATCGTTTTCGATCAGGTTTCGTTCGTGTATTCCGATGGCGAGCACGAGGCGCTGAAGAATGTCTCGTTCCAGGCCAAGCCCGGACAGGCCATTGCCCTGCTCGGTTCGACCGGTTCAGGTAAGACTTCGCTGGTCAATCTGCTGCCGCGTTTCCACGAATACACCGCTGGGCGCATCCTGCTGGATGGCGTGGAGTTGAAGGATTACTCGCGCTCCTACCTGCGCCAGCAGATCGGTATCGTGGAGCAGGAACCGTTCCTATTCAGCCGCTCGATCCGCGACAACATTACCTACGGGGTGGGCCGCGAGGTCTCGCAGGAGGAAGTGGAGCGCGCCGCCAAAGCCGCCGCCGTGCACGACGTGATCATGAGCTTCCCCGATGGCTATAAAACCATCGTCGGCGAAAAAGGCGTGACGCTCTCCGGCGGGCAGAAACAGCGTGTGACCATTGCGCGCACGCTCCTGAAGAATCCGCGCATCCTGATCCTGGACGACTCGACCTCCTCGGTGGACCTGGAGACCGAAGCCGAGATCCGCGAGGCGCTCAACGGCCTGATGAAAAACCGTACCACCTTCATCATTGCCCACCGTATCCAGTCGGTGATGATTGCTGACCTCATTTTGGTATTAGATAAAGGCGAAGTTATCCAAATGGGTGCGCACGAGGATTTGTTGTCCCAAAAGGATGGCATGTACCGCCGCATCTATGACATCCAGACGCGCATTGATGAAGAACTGGAACATGAAATTTCGCGTGTGAATTAATATCAAATGTCATTGCGAGCCTTCGGGAAGCAATCTCCTCTTGGACAGGAAATTCTACTCGACAAGATTTACTCGATTGACGGGAGATTGCTTCGCTACGGTTTCGACACGGCGGAAGAGCATCGCCTACTCAACCTCCGCTCGCAATGACATGGCATGGAGAATGCAAAATGTCTGACGAACTTATCGAACTCGAAGAAGAAGAACATACCTCGCCCCTGACCGCGCCCGTGTTCCATCGCATCCTTGGGCTGCTCAGGCCGCACTGGAAATGGGTGCTGGGCTTCTTTATCACCATCGCCCTCACTTCCGCCCTGGACGCGTATTTCACCTATCTCAACAAGCAGATCGTGGATACGGGCATTACCATGAAAGACTCGGCCACCGTGATCCGCATTGCCATCCAGTATGGCATATTCCAGCTCATGCAATCGGCCTTCGTCTTCACATTCATTTACCTGGCGGGCGTGCTGGGCGAGCGCATTCAATATGACCTGCGTAGGATGCTGTTCAACCACTTGCAGGAACTGTCGCTCTCGTACTACGCCCAGAACGCGGTGGGACGCCTGATCGCGCGCGTCACCTCCGACACGGGCCGCGTGGCCGACCTGATGACCTGGGGCGTGGTGGACTCGACCTGGGCCGTAATGAACATCACCACTTCGATGATCTTCATGTTGATCATCAACTGGCGGCTGGCGCTGATCGTCTTCGCCATCATTCCGGTCATGGTCGCGATTGCCATCCAGTTCCGCAAGAAGATCCTGGTGGAATTCCGCGCCTCCCGCCGCGCCAATTCCCGCATCACCGGCGCGTACAACGAGAACATCCAGGGCGTGCGCGTGGTCAAGGCGCTGCTGCGCGAGGATGAGAACACGCAGGAATTCCAGCAACTGACCACCAGCATGTATAACGCCTCCTACCGGGCGGCCTGGCTCTCGGCGCTCTTCCTCCCCACCGTGCAGATCATCGCCGCGCTGGCGCTGGGCCTGATCGTCGGTTATGGCGGCCTGCAGATCGAGATCGGTTCGATGACCATCGGCGGCATCCAGGCCTTTGTCTCGTACCTGACCTTCATGATGTGGCCGGTGCAGGACCTGGCGCGCGTCTACGCCGAAATGCAGCACTCCATCGCCTCCGCCGAGCGCATCTTTAAGCTGGTGGATACGCCGCCCGAAGTTCACGACAAGCCTGAGGCCGTCCCGGCCGAAACCTTGCTGGGCAGGATCGAATTCGAGCACGTGGATTTCTACTACGAGGACCGCAAACCCGTCCTGACCGACTTCACGCTGGCGGTCGATCCCGGCGAAATGATCGCCTTGGTCGGACCAACCGGCGGCGGCAAATCTACCATCGTGAACCTACTGTGCCGCTTCTACGAACCCAGGAGCGGACAGATACGGATAAACGGATTGGATTATACGGATTACACCCTGGCTTCGATCCACAGCCGCATCGGCGTCGTGTTGCAGACACCGCACCTGTTCTCAGGCACCGTGCGCGATAATATCCGCTACGGGCGGTTGGAAGCCAGCAACGAGGAGATCGAGCAGGCGGCGAAGATCGCCGGCGCGCACGACTTCATCGCCGCAGGGCTCGAGAAGGGCTACGACCAGAACGTCGGCGAGGGCGGTAACCTGCTCTCGGTCGGACAGAAACAGCTCATCAGCCTGGCGCGAGCCGTACTTGCCCGCCCCGAACTGTTCATCATGGACGAGGCCACCTCCAGCGTGGACACACTCACGGAGGCGTTGATCCAAAAAGGTATGGAAGCGTTGATGCAGGGACGCACCTCCTTCGTCATCGCCCACCGCCTGTCCACCATCCGCCGCGCAAACCGCATCCTGGTGATCGAAGACGGGCGCATCGCCGAACAGGGCACGCACGCCGAGCTTCTGCGCCAGCGCGGACATTATTACCGCCTGTACACGCAGCAGTTCCGTCACGAATTGGAAGTGCAATATGGCGTGGAAGAGCAGACTTCTGAAACTTCGGAAGTCTCGGAGGCACTGGCCGCGGACTAGCCCCTCGCGTCGAGCGCAGCGCAGCGCCAGAATCAGTAGTTCACGAAAACATGGTAGTGACTTCAGTCGTTCAGGTAAAAAGCGACTGAAGCCGCCACTACGAAGCCCTTTCGGGAAGCGCTGAGAATTAAATAAAAAACATCCCGCAGGTTTGAACCTGCGGGATGTTTTTCGATTTGTTTTAGTACGACCAGCCCCAGTGCATTTCCTGCATGGCTTTTTGGTTGCGTATCCAGAAATCCTTTTGGAACTCCAGGGCGCGTTCTTCGGTTTCGCACAGGCCGAACAGGAGCACGATCAGAAACAACGGACCGATAAGGTAGAACATGGCAACCTCCTTGCTGCACCCCTACTTTACCCCGGCTTGGGGCGCGGGTCAAGA
>JAKANW010000282.1 GCA_021823555.1 Chloroflexota bacterium | reverse complement strand
GGCGGCTGGTATCCCATCGGCGGTTCGCAAGCCCTGCCCAACGCGCTCGTGGATGTCATCGAAAAGCAGGGCGGCAAAGTTTATCTTCGCACGCCCGTGCAGCGCATCCTTGTGGAAAACGGCCGCGCGGTTGGCATCGAACTCAAGAACAGGCAAACTCATCGCGCCAAAGCCATCCTCTCGAACGCCGATACCCACAAAACTTTTATTGAGTTGCTTGGCCGCGAGCATATCCCTGCGGACTTCGCGCGTCATATCGAATCGCTCAGGCCTTCGACCTCAGCCTTCATCGTCTTTTTGGGATTGGACATCGTCCCGAACCTGGCCCCGATTACGATGCTGGACGATATCGGGATCATGATCCCGTCAAATGTGGACCCGACTCTCGCGCCGGCCGGGCATGCTTCCGTTACCTTGCTTAAACTTCTGCCCCAAACGGATTCCGCTGCATGGGAACGCAAGTCCCCGGGCTACCACCAGCGCAAGCGCGAATTCGCCGACAAAATGATCGCCGCCGCCGAGGAGATCATCCCCGGCCTGCGGCAGCACATCACCTATCGGCAGGAAGGCTCGCCTGCCACCTTTGCCCGCTACGCGTGGACGACAGGCGGTTCCATCTACGGCCCCGCCGTGGGACAGAGGCGGCTCACCATCAAAACACCCGTGAAAAATCTGTACATGGCTGGATCAGGTGTGATGGGCGGCGGAGTCGAAGCGGCTGCCATCGCAGGCATCCACGCCGCGAATGAGATCTATAAAAATTAGAAACTTCATGTCCTTGCGAGCGAAGGTTGAGTAGGCGGTCTCGCGTTGACATGGAAAACATAAAACACTTTGGAGGTTGACCATTACCTTCCTGATGGTGGTCAAGCCGCAGTTGTGGTAGGTCACGCTTTTAATAGAAGTCCCTTCAAACCACATACTGTTTCACGGCTCGAACAGCGCAGGCACATTTTCTATAAAAAATGGATGACCTTCGGCGTGATTGCGTATGACGCTTTACACTAGCACCCTGCATTACAAAGAGACATAATCGGGATACAGGCTATATAAGCCTAATCTAGTCCAACTTCTCAGATAAGGAGCCTGAATGCCTGCAAAAGGTTGGATCGAAGTCAGTGACCGGTACTGTAAAGGATGTGAGCTGTGTATCAGCGCCTGCCCACAGGAGGTCATGGAATTGGATATGTCCCGGTTGACGCCGAAAGGATACCACCCCGCGCACACGTTCAAAGACGGTTGCACGGGGTGTGCTATCTGTGCGCTGGTCTGTCCGGATGCGGCCATTACGGTCTACCGCGAAATTACCAAAGCGGTGCCTGCCGCCGCATAAATCCACCGCAAGGGGACGCAAACGATCTTCTCCTGCCGAACTTTGCGGTGAAATTTTTGGAGAAACACATGCCAAGAGAATTATGGAAAGGCAATGAAGCCATCGCCGAGGCCGCGGTCCGCGCCGGGTTGGAAGCCTATTTCGGCTACCCGATCACTCCGCAAACCGAAGTGCTGGAATATCTCTCCCGCCGTATGCCGGAGCTTGGGCGCGCTTTCGTCCAGGCCGAGAGCGAACTGGGCGCCATCAACATGGTTTATGGCGCGGCCTGCACGGGTGTGCGCGTCATGTCCAGCTCCTCCAGCCCGGGCGTGAGCCTGATGATGGAGGGGCTCTCCTACATCGCCGGCACCGAAGTACCTGCCGTGCTGGTCAATGTGATGCGCGGCGGTCCGGGGCTGGGCAACATTGCCCCCGCCCAGAGCGATTACAACCAGGCTGTCCACGGCGGCGGACATGGCGACTATCCGCGCATCGTGCTGGCACCCGCCTCCGTACAGGAAGCCATTGACCTGATGGTGCTGTCCTTCGACCTGGCCGAGAAATATCGCATGATCACCATGCTCATCATGGACGGCTCGGTCGGCCAAATGATGGAACCCGCCGAGATGCCTGAGATGCGCCCCGTCGTCCGCAAGGACTTCGAGTGGGCCACCAACGGGGCCATCAACCGCGAGCGCCGCATCCTGTCGTCCATTTACATTGACCCGCCCGATGAGGAGGTGGCCAACCTGCGGATGATGAAACGCTGGCTGGAAGTGCAAGCCAATGAGATCCGCTACAAGGAATATTTCCTGGATGACGCCGAGATCGTGGTGGTTGGCTTTGGGACGGCTGGACGCGTATCGCTTTCGGCTGTGCGCGAGGCGCGTGCCCAGGGCATCAAGGTCGGCTTGTTGCGCCCGGTCACCGTCAGCCCGTTTCCCTATCAGATGCTGGAACAGCTTGCAGGGCGGGCAAGAGCGTTCCTCGTCGCCGAGATGAATACCGGCCAAATGCTGGATGATGTCCGCCTGGCTGTGCGCGGACGCGTCCCGGTCGAATTTTACGGACGCACCGGCGGCATGGTCCCGTTCCCGAATGAGATCCTGAGCGAGATCCAGCGCATCGCTGCGGGACATCTGTTTGCCGAGGCCGACCCGCGCGCCGCCTGGCTGACGCGGATGGCGGATGTGGTGAAATAGAGGTATCCATGACAACACCTGCTCCTAACACATTAGTTTATGACCGGCCCGAAGGCTTTACCGAGACCCCCACACATTACTGCCCCGGCTGTACACACGGCGTGGCCCATCGTTTGATCGCCGAAGTGCTGGAAGAGATGAACGTGCTCGACCGCACCATCGGCGTTGCGCCCGTGGGCTGTTCGGTGTTCGCTTACAACTATTTCGATACAGATTTCGTTGAAGCCCCGCACGGACGCGCGCCCGCCATGGCCACCGGCATCAAGCGCGTATTGCCCGACCGGATTGTCTTCACCTATCAGGGCGACGGCGACCTGGCGTCTATTGGCATGGGCGAGATCGTGCACGCAGCGGCACGCGGCGAGAACCTGACCGTCATCTTTATCAACAACGCCAACTACGGCATGACCGGCGGACAGATGGCCCCCACCACCCTGCCCGGCATGAAGACCACCTCTTCGCCTAATGGCCGCGATGTGGAGACACAGGGCTACCCGATCCGCATGGCCGAGATGCTGTCCACACTGGACGGTGTGGGCTACTGTGTGCGGCGCTCCCTGCACGACCCAAAGAATATCCGCCTGGCCAAGAAGGCCATCCGACTCGCCTTCGAAACGCAGGTGCGCGGACTGGGCTTCTCGCTGGTCGAGCTGCTCTCCACCTGCCCAACCAACTGGGGCATGACCCCGGTCGAGTCGCTCAAGTTCGTGGGAGAGAAAATGGTGCCTTTCTTCCCGCTGGGCGATTACAAAGTCGGCGCGGGTGTGGCGCAGATCAAGATTTAGATGTCATTGCGAGCTGCGGAGCAGCGAAGCAATCTCGGGTTGATTGGTTCGAGGAGATTACTTCGGGCTGGGTCTTGATACGCCCTTCGCAAAGAGCGCTCAGGCCTGCTCGACCGCCAGCCCTCGCAATGACATGGAGGCAAATATGCAAAAAGAAATCATAATCGCTGGCTTTGGTGGACAAGGCGTGCTCTTTGCAGGACAAGTCCTGGCTTACGCCGCCATGGATTCCGGCAAGGAAGTCACCTGGATCCCATCCTACGGCCCGGAAATGCGCGGCGGCACGGCCAATTGTACGGTCGTTATCGCGGACGAAGAGATCGGTTCCCCGCTGGTGAAGAATCCGCCTGCGGCCATCGCCCTGAACCTGCCCTCGTTCGATAAGTACGAGTCGCTCGTACAGCCCGGCGGTGTGTTGGTCGTCAATCAGTCCATGGTGGACCGCACCGCCAAGAGAGACGATATCACTACCATCTTCGTGCCTGGCAACGAGATCGCTGAAGAGACCGGTGACCGCCGCCTGCTCAACATGGTCATGGTCGGCGCGCTGTTGGCAAAGTTCGATGAGTTGAAGCTGGACGATGTGAAGGCCGCGCTCAAGGCGCACCTGCCCGCCCGTCACCAGAGGTTGCTGCCCAACAACTACGCGGCCATGGACAAGGGCTACGCGGTCGCCAAGTCGCAGTTGAGCCAATGATCAGTATTCAGTGACCAGTGAAAAGGAAGCCCGTCTCGGCAAGAGGCGGGCTTTTTCATAATGCTATAATTCCTGATTATGAAAACCGAAACAACTCACAACGTCACCCTCCCCAAAATTGGCTTTGGGACCGCAAAAGTCGGCGGCAATATCATCCAGTCTCACTCACGCGAAGCGGAATACCTGGCCGCGTTGCGATCCGCGCTGGAACTGGGCTACACCCACTTCGACACAGCCGAGATTTACGCGCTGGGCTATGCCGAAGAGTTGATTGGTCGCGCCATCCGTGAAATGGGTACGAAGCGAGAGAACCTGTTCATCACCTCCAAAGTCTGGCCGACGAACCTGAGCTACAAAGGCGTGCTGCGCGCCTGTGAGAACAGCCTGCGCCGCCTCGGCACGGATTATCTGGACCTGTACCTGGTTCACTGGCCCAACCCGTTTGTCCCGCTAAAAGGGACCTTCCGCGCCCTGAACCAACTGGTCAGAGGCGGAAGGGTGCGACACGTGGGCGTCAGCAACTTTGATGTAAAACGGCTCAAGGAAGCAGGGTCTCTTTCGGAAACGCCCATCATCGCCAACCAAATCCCTTATAGCCTGACTGCACGCTCCTACGTCCAAAACGGCGCGCTCGAATACTGCCAGCAAAACGATATCCTCGTTACGGCTTATACGCCGGTGGACCACGGACATCTACAAGTCCACACGGCGCTCGAAACCATCGCTGAGGCGCATGGCGCTACGATCTATCAAATCGCCCTGGCCTGGCTGGTCAACCAGCCACGCGTCATCACCATCCCGATGTCGTTCGATCCGCAACACCAGAAAGAAAACCTGCAGGCAGCCGACATTGAATTGACGCAGGATGAAATGCTCCAGCTTGGCGCAGTTGCGTAATTTTCATTTTGCAAACTCACGTTATGCAAAACGCCCCGAAGGGCTCCCTTAGTTCAGGCTCGCTTTTGCCCCAAACCTTCGGGATGGTGCGTAGTATCAGAGAAGTAAGTTGGAGAAAGATATGAATCAAGATAAGCCAGTCCAGGTTGATATTCGACCCTGGTCAGATGAAGACCTGCCGCTCCTGGAACGTCTGATGGGCGATCCGACTATGACAGAACATCTCGGCGGGCCTGAGACTCCAGAGAAGATCCGCGAGCGCCATAAAC
>JAKANW010000281.1 GCA_021823555.1 Chloroflexota bacterium | reverse complement strand
GCACTCGATCATCTTCTCCCGGAAGTCATCCTCGTAGTCGGCGTACGAATGGCACTTGACGCTGGGATCGTTCCAGGGGTTGGTGTAGTGGACCATGCGGGTGTTGTTGGGCAGGTTCCGGGTGGGGCTGAGGAATATGCCGCCCAGGTGCATGAGCTTGGAGAAGGGGAAGTAGGCCCACAGCACGCACACCAGGAAGAGGTGCATGTAGAAGGGCCAGTCGACGTTGGGCGGAATCATGGGATGCAGGGTCACCAGGCCGATGGCCAGCTGCTTGACCGCGATGACGTCCACCTTGGCGATGTAGCGCATGTAGATGCCCGACAGCGCGATGGCCAGAATCAGGAACAGGGGGAAGTAGTCCTGGGCCAGGGAGATGTAACGCACCTTGGCGATGAACAGACGCCGCAGGAAGAGGTAGACGACCGCCGCCAGCAGCACGATGCCCGAGATGTAGACGCCGGGCAGCCCGAACTGGATCGCGTCGTAGGAAATCTCGAAGCGGAAGAAGCTGTCCACCGCCTCGATCGCCTGGATGCACTGGGGCACCGGCTCCAGGAAAAAGCGCATGTGGCGCACCAGGGTGGTCAGAAAAGCGTAGTGGAAGGCGATCGCTCCGAGCCACAGGAATATCTCCAGGTTATAGCTGAAGCGGCCTTCGTGGGTCATCTTCATGCGCGTGTTGCGGAAAAGCGACCGGAAGGTCAGGATTTCCAGCGCCATGCGGATGAAAACGCCGAGATTGGTCGAAGGATTGTCGATTTTGTTCTGCTTGATCCACGGCAGGGAACGCTGCTGTCCGCCCGTGGTGGGAATGGCGAACGGTACCGCCGACCGCGACCAGCCCATGACCCGGCGCGCCACTCCGTAAACAAATAGGATGACGGCCAGATAAGGTAGAACGATCCCGAACAGCCAGGGTGCCGAGGGGCCCCCCACCCAGGCGATCAGGGCCAGCACAAAAACCGCCAGCAATGATGACAAGTAAAATTTATTCATCTACCCGCACCTCACTCTTGGTCCCGACATGGATCGGGACCTTCCATATGAAAAGGGTTTATAGTTGAGCCGGTCATCACTCATTGTCCGGCTCCTTGATCTGGATCTTTGATCAGGCCTGCTCTGGCAAAGGCCTTGTACGTCGTATTTTTCATCTCGTTGGCTTTGAGTTCGTAAATCTTTTCGCGGCACTGCATGAAAATATCGAAGGCAACCAGCGCCAATCGATCGATGCGGCCGTCGAGCCGCGACCACTCTTCACCGCCGACCGGCGCAGACCCTGCGCATTCCCGACAAATGGCCTTGAGTTCGAACACAAAGCCGACGGCTTGGGCGGGAGTAAAGGCTTGAATGGCGCGAATGCGGATGATGGGATCCAGGGCGGCTCCGACCGCCGCTTCATCCAACTCTGCATTCAACATTTCAACCAGGGTATTCAGGCTTTGCCGGGTGGTTTGCCCCACCGGATTGGCGAAGGGATCCTTCTGGCTTCGTAAAAAGCGGGCGGTTTCAGGAGGGTACGTATCAATTACCCGCGTGAGCCACTTGCCGACAATGGCTTCCTTCTGCGATACCAATTGCGCCATCACACTCATGGGGCGTGTCGTCCAATTTCCCGATATCTTAAGATGAATTGCGTGCTTCCCTCGCTCGCCCAACCCCCGACAAGAACCGCCGTAACCGGAAAGCTGGCCCCTGAGCAAGCACCGACCTATAATCAAGATCGATATGCCGTGTCAAGGAGAAAGGGTCCGTTGAAAGGGCTGAAATTGTGCTGGTTATTGGCTTGGTGGGACTATTGGTTGGCCGGGCTTGCCGGGTTGGTTACCGGGGGAGTTACGAGGATCTTTGCGGCGCCCTGTAACAATGAGGTGGGGTGCAGAATCTAAAATTCAATCAGACTGCTGTGCAAAGCCATGGCAATGGCTTGCGCACGAGTGGTGCTGTTGAGCTTTTTCTTAATGTTGTCCACATGGAAATCCACCACCCTGCGGCTGCATCGCAATATCATGGAAATCTCCCAGGAGCTTTTGCCCTCCTTGAGCCAGTTAAGCACCTCGATCTCCCTTGCGGTGAGCCTCACCCCACAATCGCCCCGTCCATCCAGAATGCGCCTGAAGGCCTCGGCCAAAAAGGGAACGACATGGGCGAGGATCTGTCCGGTTCGGGGATCTTTTTCGTCATCGGGCCACCCCAAGGCGAGTTCGGTGCACGTCATGGTACCAGTGTTCAGGATGCCGTGGGTCCAGCCGTCGCGCATCCCCAAATAGTACGACAGCCGGGCGGCCGGGTAGAGCTCGTCGAAGCGCTGGTCCACGGTTTGCCAGTGGACCGGCTCTAGACTGGAGAGGAAGGCGCACACGGTGGCATCGGAAAGGTAAAGCTTCTTCTTCATATAGAAATCCATATAGCCGGCGGGATAGCTGATATCCAGAATTTCAACGGACGCTTGGGGACTATCGAAGACATCGGGGATTTTGGTTTGGGCCAGAACCGCGTAATCAAAACCGAGCAACGCCTGCAGATCCGCCACCAACCGTTTGAGCCCTGGAAGGTCGCGGCACTGCAAGGAACGCTGGTTCAAGTTCAACAAGGACAAAAGATCGCTGACGCCCAATGCATTTTCAAGATCCATGGCTGCTCCCCCGCGTGCCCATCCAAAGCTACCTGGTAGCGAGCAATGTTTGGCTCACCACCACGACGCTTGCCGGCCGGAAATGCTTGAGCGGCGATTGTCGTCCAGTAGCTTCGGCCGTTGAAACTTCGTTTCGGCTATTCAGGGCAAGTAGACGTTAAACCGAGATCACCTAAACCATAGAAAAGGCTGGGCATCAATGCAATTTGAATTCATTTAAACTTCCCCATTGGGGTAAAATGCGTTCATGAAAAAATAGGGGCCATATTTCTGTCAATGTAATTCTCTTCCCATAATTAATGAAAAAAACCCCATAACCGAGCCTTTCCCAAAAGCAGTTGCGCCATCGGCCAGAGCCTAACGGATTTAAAATCCTTAATTATTACAGACGAATATCTCCAACCTGTCATTTTTAACAGGTCGACACCGGTACATTTTTCGCTTGCCTCCTGCTCGGTTCGCCCCTCCCTTACCTCTGCGAACCTTACCAAACCCGCGGTTTACAAGCCAAGCATAGCGAGCCAAGGCTCTTGGCTATTGTAATTGGCATAATGCGCTTGAGTTGACTATGAGCAGCGAACAAGAAAAGGAGGACTAAGGGATGAGAAGGCTTATTTGGTTGGTATTTTTGGCAGCATGTACGGTTTTCTTAGCAACAGCTTGCGGCGGGGGGGGCGGAAGCAGTAGCGACGGAAACACAAACCCGCAGAACATCACGCCGACGCCGACGCCGACGCCTGGGGCGCTCACCGATATCTTGACGGACGAGGAAGCGGCGCAGCTTAGCGCTCAAGAACGGCAAGAGGCCAATACGCTTTCGGGTGCCGAGCTGACCCAGCGCGGGTTGGCCCAACTGTCGGCCGAAGAGATCTTAAAAACGAAAGTCTATTTTAAATTGGCGGCCCACTATTTTGGAAATCAGACCTCCAATGACGCCGATACGGCCCGATTCTTCTACGGCCTCTCACAAGTCTTGGCCCTGGCCTACGACAGCGGCTCGGATACGCAGCGGACCGTTCGAGCGGCCGCGGTCGGCTATGACGGTGACCTGCTCGATTTCGGCGACCTGCTCGATGCCTTCAACTATCCCACTGGCCCCGTGGGAGAAACAGAAGACCCCAGAGCGCCGGAGAATTTGGATGTGGAGCTGTTCCCCAGCCTGCTTCCGGGCAACTCGCCTTCGGGCGCCCAGCTCCAGGCGTTTCTGGACGATGTGGTCATGACCGATCTGGAGGGCGCGCTCGACGCGCTGCAAAGTGTCGCCACGACCTTCAACGCCACCTGGACCGATCCATATAGCGGGACCGCAACCGAAAGCGATTACGGCGACGTCCTGGCAGCGCGGGCGGCCCTGAAAGCGGCCATGGCTGCGATCATGATCCTGAATGCCCAGAACCTGGATATCGATATCGATAACGAGGACCTTATCGAGTATCACGACGACCTTCTGGACCAAGACGAGCAAGCCAACTCGATCCAAACATTCCTTCTGAGGAACCCGGAGTTCTTTACTCCTATTGCGAACAGCATTTTGATGCAGTCCGCCAAGAGTAAGCTAATCGACGCGAGCGCAGATCTGCTCAGCGCCATGGATTTCATCGCGACCGAAACCGACTCCCAGGCGGACGATTGGATCAACCTCATCGATTCCACCCCGGAGGAAATCGCGGAGGCCAAAAGCCTGATCACCGCGGCCCGAACCTCGCTGAACGAAGGAACCGATTTCACCATCGATCACGATACAGAGCTTTCCTCCGATGACACCGTGATCAATCCCGCGCCATTCTTCAGCGGCCTCAACTTCAGATCTTTATTGCCCGCTTTCGTCGGAGATGCGCCTCAGTCCTTCCCCGATCCCGCTTTAGGCGGCGTTATCGTAAGATATGAAGGCAGTGATCCATCCATTTTTAACGAGGACATAGACGGCTTTGGGACACCAGATATTTTAGAGGACTGCCCTGAATTATATATTTGGTATGGTTCCAATTCTTTCGTGATTCACTGGGATGGGTCGGATGATGCTATACAATATTGTGTTTCTAAAAGCGTTGAACCTATTACTAACTCAGAAGAAGCATTATCAAATCTAATTGCATGTACTCCTGATACTTCTTATTTTGACGAAGAATTTGTTGCAGGGGGGACCTATTTCTATCGTGTGTGCGCTGTTCCAGGGAGTTTCCCTGAAAAACACCTACTATTTTCCAATGAAGTTACAGTAACGATGTCGGAATAGGCTTAAGAGGCAGGTGCTAAGAGAGCCAAAGGCGACTGCGGATCAACCTCTGGTCGCCTTTGGCGATTATAATCAGAGACCAATTTAGAAACCTTGTGGCTAAGGCAGGCAATCCGAAGATGGTTAGCCCGACCCGTTACGACCTTATGAAAATCTTATCCCGACCGCTGGTATTGCTTTGCGTTCTTACTACCCTGGGGATCGGCTTCATGGCGCACCGCCGCCATCAATCAAGCCCCGTAATCTTTACACCAGCCAATCTTGGAGATTCGAATGCAAAACATCTTACCATTAAGGGCCTTACC
>JAKANW010000280.1 GCA_021823555.1 Chloroflexota bacterium | reverse complement strand
GCAAACCATAACCGTATGGGCGGGAGGAATCCTGCGAGGGGCGGAACAGCTTCCCATCGCGGCAGAAGATCCGTCCTGCAGGGCGGGCCGAACGAACGTCGGTCACGACCGGGTTGAGCGGGTGCCGAATCCATTTCTCGGATAACGGATCCTCCGCATGGAACAAATACAGGGAATCCCAGGTTGAAGGGGTAACGCCCTCATCCTCGGTGATATTGGCAAACAGCCACCAGCGGCCTTCGTGTTCGAACAGGGTGGCATCCAGGGCGCGTACATCCCGCAAAAGTGTTTTCACGAATACCCACTGGTCGGGAAAGCGCGTACAGCGATAGAGGTCCACGGTACGGTTCCCGCTTGACTCGGGCAGCATATACCACTCACCGTCATGCTCGAACACGAACGGATAGGAAAGGTGATAAGGCTTTTCCAGCAATGTCTGGTTGGAAACAACCTTTCCGGCAGCGTCCAGCGTGAGGCAGGCGATCCGGCCGCGGCGCGTGGCAAAGGGATATTCTTCGATGAAGACGTACCGCTGGCCTGCGCGTTCGACCAGGAATGGGTCGGCCCATGACCGGTCCGGCGGCGGGATGATCGGCTCGAAGCCATCCCAGGTGAGCGGTGCACCCGCCGAACGAGGCGCGAGCATCAACATCCACTGGTCCGCTGTGAAGCGTATGCGGATTTCCCTGGCAACCTTTCGGAACGCCTGTTTGGATCCCAGTGCGGCCACCTGCAAGAGGTTTGGCAGGGAGGCAGGCGCGGACGGCGAGGCAGGTTGTGCATTGGCGAAGAAAGCAGCTTCGCCGCGTTGGGCAAGCTGCATGAGTGCACGCGGGAAGAGCGCAGCCGCGCGCCAGAGCAGGTGCATTTGATTGCGCGCCACAGACAACGGGTCAGTCGCCATCACAGCCTGTAGGATTACCTGAGCGGGCTGGCCGCGCCGCAGGATTTCGATCTCACAAGTGGTGAGCGAATCGTTCTGCAGGAGTTCCCGCCAGCCCGGTTGGGCGCCAACCACAAAGCGGGAGCGCCCGTCATGCAGCGTCCACACGCCCAGGCGGGCTAGGTCAAGCGCCTGATCTGGAATTTCGTCCAACACCAGGTTGGCCAAAACATCCAGCCGCAGGGACTGCAATTGCATTCTATGTTCATCCAATGTGCCATGCAGGATCTTCGTATCCTGAAGGACGCGGCCAGCTTCCACCGGTGCCCACGGGCTGGGGCCGGGATGAAAAGCGCGACGGTCAAGGCGGAAATAAAAATCGAAGAGACGGCTGGAGCTTTTTTTCTGCGGGAGGACCAGAGCGCTCACCACCTCGACCTGGGGCTGGGCGCGCGTTCCATCAAGCAGGCGCGCCGCCCAGGCAGGCAGGCTTTCATCCGGCAGCAGGATTCCGATTCGGAGTTTAGCCATGGAATATCTTACATGATTCGGTCGAGGGTGGCCTCGCCGTGAGTGAGCACATAGAAGCTGCGCGGCGACTCGTCCAGGCGCTCGAAGATGAAATCGGTCACGAGGTAACCTGCCTCGAAGGCCGTCTCGAACAGCTCGCGGGAGAAGAAGCGCCAGTCGCGGGCCAGGGAAAAGTCAGCGTCTTTCAGGGCCAGGAAGTCACTGGGGATCTCGGCCAACAACATCTGCGCGCCGAGGGGAGGAAAATGTTCGGGAGGACGGGACCAGTCGTCGGGTCCGGTATGAGGCAAATAGAGTGGCTGCAAGCCGGCTTGGGAGAAATCGTCGAGCGTCAGGCTGGGACGCGGCCGTTTACTAAGTCGCTGTTCGACGCGGCGGGTGTTGACCCACCAATCCACTTGGAAGCGATCGGACGGGAGTCCGGCGTTCAGACCGTCGCGCATATCGCCGTATTCGGAACGACGATAAGTATTGCAGACCGCGCCCAGGCGGCCGATATTGAGATGGGCGTTGCGGCTGAGGAGCGGGTCGTAGGTCCAGGTGATATGATCGAGTCCCTGGTGCCGCACCATCTGCCACTGGGCGCGTTTGAGCGCAAAACCAATGCCCGCATCGCGATAATCGGGGTGCACACCCATCATGTGCGAACAGTGTTTGGGACGCGGGCCGTCGGGCGTGAAATCGAAGCCGGGAAATCCGAAAACAAAACCGATCATCTGGTTTTCGTGGAAAGCGCCCAGCACCAGCCCGCCATTGTGGATGAGGGTGATCAGCAGGTGGGCAGGGACAACGTCGGTTTCGCTGCCGGGCCAGACGAGGCGTTGGAGATCCTCGACGGTGGTCATATCTTCGGGGGTATCAAGGAGACGAATGAGAGGGGTGGACATGGATTTATTCAGTATGGTGTAAAAACCGGGCGCGGCGTTCAGAGACCCAACCAGAAAGGCGCGTCCACCAGGGTTTACGCACCAGGTAATCCAGCCGGTACGTGAAGCGGGCAGGCATCAGGCCAAAGGCACGCGAGATCGAATCAGCCGGACAAGTCCGGCTGATGGCAACATAGTCAACCCAGAAAGAGGAAGCCGGAAACTTGGGAATAAAACTTTCCAGGAAAACCGTGACCGCGCGCATCAGGACAGGAGACAATTCAATCAAGTAGCGCGGACTGTGGGTGACGGGCATGAGGATCTCCATCACCTGCCGCACGCTGAAGTATTCACTACCGCCAACATCGTAGGTCTGGTTGGCAGCCTGCGGATTTTCCAACGACCAGAGCAAACAGGCCACCAGGTCCTCCACCCAAAGCGGCTGGATGACCGTCCGCCCGCCGCCGGGGATCAGAAAAATACCCGGAGCAGAGCGGATCATACGCGCCAAGCCGGTGGTGAAATGGTCCTCTGGCCCATACACGAGACTCGAGCGCAGGATCGTGTACGGCACGCCCGAACGGCGGATGAACTCCTCGGCAATGCCCTTGGCCTTGAAAACAGGATAGGCAGAGGCCCGCGCCGCGCCAAGATGACTGACGTAGACGAACCGCTGAACACCCGCATCGGCGGCGGCTTCTGCCAGGTTACGCGTCCCCTCTATGTCAGTCGCCAGCAGGTTGGCATTCCGTCCCTGGGACTCGGCGCCCGCCAGGTGGATGATCGCATCCACATCGTTCAACGCAGCCCGTAAGCCGCGCGTATCAGCCAGGCTGACGACAGCCACCTCCAGCGGCACGCCAATGGGCAGACGCGGCGTCCGCTTCGATGGGCGGATCAGCGCCCGCACGGGAATGCCGGATTCGGAGAGTTGGCGTACCAATGCCCGGCCAATAAAGCCGGTTGCGCCCGTGACCAGGATCATGGCAAGGATTATAGCAGAGAGGAAAAGCAATTCCTTTCAAAAATTGCCTGGCTTATTTCATCGTCCTGTCATCTTGAACAATTAGAATAACTACATAAATAGGCAGTACCACATTCTCCTCTCAAAGACGTCCGAAGTCGTGGCAGCTCCGGATGTCTTTGTTTAACAGGGACTTCATCGCCCCGCCAACATTTCGCGGTTGCTGGAACTTGGGAAATAAAGAAAAGAGCGGGATGACGTCCCGCTCCACTTCTTATCCAATTTCATACGAATACAGGGCAATCTCCATCTCCTGCGGAGTCAAGCCTCCGTGATGCCCGTAATATTTTTGCTCGAACTTATCCTTGACATACCACCAGATGGATTCATACCGGTAGGGCAGGATGACCAGGTTCCCCACGCGCTGGCGGAAGCGCTTCGAGGCCTGCGGGCCAAAATAGCCATCTTGGATGAGCGTCCCGGTCTTGACCACATCCGCTTTGCCCGCCAACTGTGTGGACAAAAACTCCTGCGCTTCATCGAGCATTTCATCCTTGATATACAGGAACATATCGCGCGCCGAGCCGGCCGGGATGAGCAGTTCCCCTTTGCGGTTGGTCTTGATGAAACGTTCAAATCCTGCGAAACGCGGATCGGTATTCAGGAAAGTCGTCGTCTGTGGGTCTACTTCCGAGAAGCCGTGATCGGCAGTCATCAGGAACAGGATGCGTTTCTTCCCGGCGAAGATGCGTTCGAAATAATGCTCCATGATGAGCAGGAAGGTCTCGATCTCCGCTTCGGTTTGCGGGGCAGTGGGACCGTACTCGTGGGAGAGTGTATCGATCTTTTCAAAGTACAGATGCACATAAGTAGGTTGAGTCTGTTTCTCCAAAAAGAGTCCCAGGTTCATCAGCGCCTCTGAAAGCGTGCGATAACCATGCAGTTCCGCGCCCGCCATGATCACGTTCGAATAGGTGGACGGGGTGTAATCGCGGACGCCAAAAACATGCGGCTGCACGCCCATGGATTTCAGGTCGGGGTAGAACATCCCCCTGGGGTAAAGGGCGGCTGCGTCAATCCCTGTGGACTTCAACGTATCGCGATCCTTCTCGCCTGCATGGGAGAACAACAACGGCGCGATGATCTGGTCCAGCAGCGGCTCGTAGTAATACCACTCGTGCACACCACTCTCCCCCACCGACAGCCCCGTGTGGATGGTGGTCACATGCGCGGCAGTCGTGGACGGGAACTGTGCAGTCAGCTTTTCGATCCTGCCGTGCTTTGCCATACGCTGAAGAAACAGCGCATCCTGAAAACGCTCATGGAAACGCCAGCCAAAAGCATCCACCAGGAACAGCACCACCGCGTCATACTGTCCCGAAGCAAACACCGCTTTTACCCGGTTGGGGATGCCCGCAAAGCCGCCAGAGTCATAACGGGGTTTAACGAAAGATGGATTCATGGATACCTCTATTCTTTCTCGCACATTACACATTGCCAATAAGTATTACCCAATGATCCTTCTCGCTGCGCGCCGGCCGATCTCCACCGCGAAGTTCGTGCCGCGGTCCCACGGATAGACCTGGCTCATCGAAGCAAAGTACAGTCCCTCGATGGGCGTCTGGATGGCGGGGATATTTTTCGAATGGCCCACCAACGGCACAGGTTGGGCATAGTCCGACTTAAAGACCCAGAACTTCTTGATCCAGTCCGGCTCGAAGGCCGGGTTGATTCTTTTGAAGGCAGGCATAAACTCGGCCAACAACTCATCATCGCTCATTGAAAAATATCTGTGCCCAACTTCGAGATAATCGCCCGCATACACAATATGCTCGCCGCCAAAATGCTCCGCTGAGACAAAGTTCGTATGCTCCACCAACGCCAGCATCGGGAAGCCCGCCTCCTTCGGCAGGTTGAACCAGTAATAACCCTGCTCTGAAAG
>JAKANW010000279.1 GCA_021823555.1 Chloroflexota bacterium | reverse complement strand
TGAGCCATGGGAAAAACACTTGTTATCCAACCTGTCAGCCGCATCGAAGGCCACGCCAAAGTCACCATCCAGTTGAACGACGCGGGTGATGTGGACGATGCGCGCGTCAACGTCATCGAACTGCGCGGCTTCGAAAAGTTTTGCGTGGGCAAGCCCGTCGAGGAAATGCCGCGCATCACGACTCGTATCTGCGGGGTGTGTCCATGGTCGCATCATCTAGCCGCAGCCAAAGCCAATGATGCGGTCTTCGGTGTCGAGCCAGCGCCAGCGGGCGTGAAACTGCGCAGGCTTTGTAATAGCATCGCTTACATGGAAGAACACATCCTGCACTTCTACATCCTCGGCGGCCCGGACTTTGTGATGGGGCCCAGCACCGAATACCCGACTCGCAACGTGATCGGAATCGTCGGTGCAGTGCCTGATATCGCCAAGCAGGTCGTCAAAGTGCGGCACATGTGCGCCAAGATGTTGGAAACCATCGCGGGCAAATCCATTCATCCAGACGCGGCTGTGCCTGGGGGATTCAGCAAGCCGCTTCAAAAGGAGGAACGCGACGCGCTCCTTCCGATGGCGCAGGAATGTTTGGAACTCGCCAAGTTCAGCATCAAGTTTGCCAAGGAAAATATCTTCCCGAAATATCTCGACGCGGTGAAGACCATCGGCACGATCACTTCTGGATTTTTGGGAACGGTGGCCGCCGACGGCGCGCTCGACCTCTACGATGGCAAACTGCGCATGATGTATTCCGACGGTTCCTTCGAGGACTTCGCCACCCCTGACTACGCGGACTACATCGGCGAGCACGTCGAAGACTGGACCTATCTCAAGTTTCCGTATGCCAAGAAGCGTGGCCCGTTCTCGCTCGAAGATAACGCGCCAAGCCTCTATCGCGTCAACACACTGGCGCGCATCAACGTGGCGGACTACATCCCAACTCCGCTGGCGCAAAAGGAATTGGAAGAGTTCCGCGCCAACTTTGGTCGGCCTGCCCAACTGACGCTGCTCTATCACTGGGCGCGCTTGATCGAATTGCTCTACAACGCAGAAATGGCTGTCCAGTTGTTGAATGATCCTGAGATCACCAGCCGCGAGACGCGCGTCAAGGTGACGCCACGTGCGGCGCGCGGCGTGGGCGTGGTCGAAGCCCCGCGCGGGACTCTGATCCACGATTACACCACCGACGACAACGGCTTGCTCACGCACGTCAACCTGATCGTCGCCACCTGCCAGAACAACTCGGCCATCAACCTCTCGGTCAGGCAGGCTGCGAAGACTTTGATCAAAGGCGGCAAGTATGACCAGGGCACGCTCAACATGGTCGAGATGGCGATCCGCGCCTACGACCCGTGCCTCTCGTGCGCCACGCACAAACTCGACGGTTCGGTCCCCGTCAAACTGGACATCGTCGGCCCGGACGGAAAATTGCTCGACACGCTGACGAACACGTAAAGTGACAAAAGTGGGAAGTGACTAAAGTGAACTTTTCACTTTAGTCACTTTTCACTCGCCACTTTAGACACTCATGGATATCCTTCCCTCCTTTTGTAGTTCACGCGTGCTCATCCTTGGCGTGGGAAACATCCTCTTTGGCAATGACGGATTTGGGCCAGAGGTGATTGACTATCTCACGCGCCATTTTGCGATTCCCGAGGATGTTTACGCCATCGATGTCGGCACGGGTGCGCGCAAGGTGCTCTTCACCGTCAGCCTCAGCGAAACTCGTCCGCAGGAATTGGTGATCGTGGATGCGATGGATTGGGGCCAGGAAATCGGGTGCGTCTCGGAGATTCCAGTCGAGTCGTTACCCATTACAAAAGTGGATGACTTCTCGCTTCACCAGGTCCCGACCTCCAACATGCTGCGCGAGTTGCAGGACGACTGCGGCGTGAAGGTCACGGTCTTGGTTTGTGATGTAGGAATTATTCCGCAAATAATCGAGCCAGGCCTGTCGTCCAAGATTGAAGCGGCTGTGACTGTCGCCGCGCAGAAGATTGCGACGCGATACGGGCTGGCATCTTTGTCTAAAAATCCATTGTCAGTAGTTCACGAAAACGTAGTAACGACTTCAGTCGTTCGAGTAAAAAGCGACTGAAGTAGCCACTACGAAGCCCTTTCGTGAAGTACTGATTATCAATGACTTTGTATGAAAGCGGCTTAGCCGAAGACTTATTTGCTCATACTATGCAGCACGCGCAGGAAGTCAGCGCCCAACGCATTACGCGCGTGCTTGTCATCATCCGCGCGCGAGCAACAGCGCGTCCGGTTTGTGAAATCCACGAATATCGTCAGCAACTCAGACGTGCGCGTGGCCGAGGCGCGGCAGGTTGAAGATCATCGTCAACTTAAGTTGCGGCATCCTATTATCCCAGGGCCACAGTGACACTGTGTTCGCGGCCATCATCTACCAGAAGCATATTTCGATTATCAAGAAGCTTCCCATCCAAAGATAATTGCAATACCCTGCCGTTGACGCCCTGTGGGTTTTCCACGCGGATGTGGTACATGGCGCTGCCAAAGCGATAGTATATTTCATATTCACGCCAGCCTTTGGAAATACATGGCGCGATTTTCAGGCGATCTCCTTCACGTTGTAAGCCAAGAATTTTTTCCAATCCCAAACGAACCATCCAACTGGCTGAACCGGTATACCACGTCCAGCCGCCGCGGCCGATGTGGGCTGGTGCGCTGTAGACATCCGCACAGACAACGAAAGGTTCCACGCGGTAGCGCTCGACTTTCTCTGGCGTGTCGGCGTGATGGATGGGATTGATCAGCTGGAAGAGTTCGGCGGCGCGGTCGCCTTCCCCGAGTTCAGCAAAAGCCCAGATTGCCCACAATGCGGCGTGAGTGTATTGTCCGCCGTTCTCGCGGGTGCCGGGCAGGTAGCCTTTGATGTAGCCGGGATCGCGAATGGTGCGGTCGAAGGGCGGCGCCAGGAGCAGGATCAGGTCATCGTCTCGGCGGACAAGACGTTCGTAGAGTGATCGCATGGCGACGCGGGCGCGCTCGGGTTTGGCCGCGCCTGAGATCACCGCCCACGATTGGCTGATCGAGTCGATCTGGCAATCGTGGTTGTCAACCGAACCAAGCGGTTTGCCGTCATCGTAATATGCGCGGCGATACCAACTTCCATCCCAGGCAAATGCTTCGAGCGCGGCGCGTAACGTTTCGGCCTGCCGAAGGTAAAGCGCGGCCTGTTCGGCGGACGGGATCAACTCACAGATGCGCGCAAAGTCTGTGAGCGTGGCATACAGGAACCAGCCTAGCCAGATGCTTTCTCCCGTTCCGCCAGCGCCGACGTTGTTCATTCCATCGTTCCAATCGCCTTCACCCAACAGCGGCAGGCCGTGTGGTCCGGCGGTCGTCCCTTTGGCGAGGGCGCGGCGGCAGTGTTCGTAGAGCGACTCTGTCGCGCCGGTGGGGAAATCCCCGTAGCGGTCGTGTTCGCCGATCTTGAGCGGCTCAGCCGAAAGGAATGGGATCTGCTCATTCAGGATGGAACGGTCGCCGGTGACTTTGACATATTGGGCAGTGGCATAAGGAAGCCAGAGCAGGTTATCAGCGATGCGCGTGCGGACGCCGCGGTCCGCGGGCGGATGCCACCAATGCAGGACGTCTCCCTGCTCGAACTGGTGGCGGGCCGCGCGCAGAATGTGCTGGCGCGCGATCTCAGGCCGGGTGCACAGGAAGGCAAGCACATCTTGAAGTTGGTCCCGAAAGCCGTACGCGCCGCCGGATTGATAGAAAGCCGTGCGTCCCCAGATGCGGCATGACAAGGCCTGGTAGGGCAGCCAACGGTTAATCAGCAGATCCATGGCTGCATCGGGAGTCTTGATTTGGATGCCGCCAATTTTGTCATCCCAAAATGGCTGAAGAGATTCCCAGGCAGATTGAATGTGTGACAAGTTCTGGTAATGGGTGATCAGTTTTAGCGCTTCCGCGCGGTCTGCGCCCTGGCCGAGCAGGAAGGTGACTTCTTTCGTCTCATCGGGAGCCAGCCAAAGCAGAAGCTGCATGGCGGCGCATGGATCGGCTCCGGCTTGCGCTAGGGCGGTGAGGCCAACGCGTTCAAGGGCAGCCGGGTGGGCATAACTCCCCAACAGGCCGAGGAATTCAGCGCGGTCGGTCGTCAGACCTTGTAACTCACGAGTGGCGGCTAAGAAGGCCACGCGTTCGCCGAAGTCCCGGTTGTAGGGATTGCGCGCCAGCATGGCAAAGCGGGTGGATGCATATTCAGGAATGACATATTGCGCCATGTCCTCATGCGCGGTCCCCAGTACCCACTCTGCATAATAAGTGATGTTAATGCGGCGAGTACGCGAAGAAGTGTTATGCAGTTTCAACTGGGCGATCTTAACGGGCACATCGGGTACGGCGAAGAGACGCAGGCGCTGATCAAGGTCATGACTGCGGTGCTCGAAGATGGAGTAACCTGTCCCGTGGCAGATGAGATAAGGCGCGTCGGCGCGGGCCGGTAACGGGGTGGGCGACCAGAGTTGGCCGGTGTCTTCGTCACGCAGATAAATGGCCTCGCTCGGCGGGTCGCTGACGGGATCGTTGCGCCAGGGCGTGAGCCGGTTCTCGCCGCTATTGACGGCCCAGGTACAGCCCATGCCCGCTTCAGACACAAGAAAGCCAAACTTAGGGTTGGCGATCACGTTGATCCACGGCGCGGGAGTCCATTGGCCGCGCTCGAGATGGATGATGTATTCGCGTCCGTCCGGGGTGAAGCCGCCCAGTCCATTGTCAAAGAGCAGGCCAGAGGGCGGTTCGAGCGGAGGGGCGGGAGCGATTTCCGGGAGCGGAGGCAGGATCGAGACAAAGCGCGGCAGGCGGACCGGGAGTCGGTCCAGTTTCTCCAGTTGACGCGCCAGCGGCCCCGCCTCACCGTCCAGGACGACGCGGGCTGCTGTCGCGAGCAGGATGCGCTCGGCCTCCGACATTTGGTCTTCGCGCAGGATGAAGATGCCGCCGCGTTTTCCAAGCCAGTCATCGCTGTTCGTGCGGTTAAGCAGGCGATAAATTTTTCCCTGGAAATCCTGGTCATAACTGGTTTCGCGCTGGTTGAGAATAACGAGGTCAATCATCAGTCCACGCCTGCGCCAGTACGTGTGAGCCTGGATCAATTCATCCAGGAGATCGAGACCTTTTTCTCCCTTGACGTAAACCAGCAGGATCGGATAATC
>JAKANW010000278.1 GCA_021823555.1 Chloroflexota bacterium | reverse complement strand
AAGATCGGCAGAAAGACGATGCCGACAATCCACGTTGCATAGACGACGGAATTCCGGACTTCGCTCGTGGCCTTGAACACCACGTCCAGCGCCGGCTCCGGCTGCGGCGACTCACGATTGAGGCGCAGCCGGCGAAAGACCCTGGGCCTGGCTGGCTACATGGATCTATCTCGTCGCGAACATCAACCTGTTCATTGTGATTTTCGGGGACTCCTATGGGCTGATCCGTCACGCCCTGATGGCCGTCACGGCCTTTCGACTCTTTACGTGGATGTTCACGATCGTGCTGGCCGACCTGGCGTTGACCTCCCCGACGAAACCTAACAGCCTACAAGCCGCGCCCCGCTGACTCGTCGATTCGCTGATTTGCTGATTCGTTTGAATCGTATGGTACACTTGTTCTATCATGACATCCATTGTTGCCATAGACATTGAAACTACCGGGCTGGAATCTGAACGTGATGTCATCATCGAGATCGGCGCAGTCCGTTTCAAGGGACACCGGGTCGAAGATGAGTTCTCCACCCTCATTAATCCCGGACGGCATATTCCCGATTTCATCACGGGACTGACGGGCATTGATGACAGCATGGTGCGCCAGGCCCCGCGCCTGCGCGACATCGCGGAAGAACTGGAGGCCTTCGCCGGTGATGCACCCGTCCTGGGCCACAACGTACGTTTCGACCTCGGCTTCCTGCAAAAAGCGGGCATCCTGCAATTCAACCAGGTGCTCGACACCTATGAACTGGCGGCGGTGCTCATGCCTTCGGCCAGCCGCTACAACCTCGGCTCGCTCGGTCAGCAGCTCGGCATCCCCCTGCCCGCCACCCACCGCGCTCTCGATGACGCCCGCGTCACACAAGCTGCCTACGTGCGGCTGATCGAGATGGCCAAGGAATTGCCGCTCGACCTGCTGGCGGAGATCGTCCGGCTGGGGGAGCCGATTCAGTGGGACGCAAACTGGGCCTTCCAGCAAGTGCTGCGGGAGCGGGCCAAAGAGGGTATCCAGCCCAAACGAGTCCGCCCCGCCTCTTTGCCCGGGGCCAAAGCTGATCCCGCCTCGAAGGAACATCCTCCCCTCCAAAAGACCGAGACTCCCTTGCCGCTCGACCCGGAAGAGATCACCTCCATCCTGGAGTACGGCGGGCCGTTCTCGCAATATTTCGAGGCCTACGAACACCGGCCGGAGCAGGTGGAAATGCTGCGGGCGGTGACCGAAGCCCTGAATAACGGGAACCACTTGATGGTCGAGGCGGGAACCGGCGTGGGCAAATCCTTCGCCTATCTCATCCCGGCGTCGCTGTTCGCCATGCAGAACAACACGCGCGTGGTCGTCTCCACCAACACCATCAACCTGCAGGACCAGCTCATCCAAAAAGACATCCCCGACCTGCGCGCCGCGCTGGGCATTGACCTGCGCGCCTCCGTGCTGAAGGGGCGCTTCAACTACCTGTGTCCGCGCCGTTTGCAATACGTGCGCCAGCATGGCCCGACCAACGATGATGAGTTGCGCGTACTCGCCAAGGTGCTGGTGTGGCAGCTTGCAAACCACAGCGGCGACCGTAACGAGATCAACCTAACCGGCCCTGCCGAGCGCGAAGTATGGGGGCGCATATCCGCCGAGGACGATGCCTGCACCACCGATACCTGCGTGGGACGCATGGGCGGGACCTGCCCGTTCCACCGGGCGCGGCAGGCAGCGCAGTCGGCGCATGTGCTGGTCGTCAATCACGCGTTGCTGCTTTCCGATGTTGCCACGGGCAGCAGGGTCTTGCCCGAATACGATTACGTGATCGTGGACGAGGCCCATCACATGGAGTCGGCCACCACCAACGCTCTCAGTTTCCGCCTGACGCAGTTCGACATGGAACGCCTGACACGCGAGATCGGCGGGTCGTCGGCGGGCATCCTGGGCCGCCTGTTGACCGAGATGCACGACTCGCTGCGCCCCTCCGACTTTGCGCTGCTCCAGCAAAAAGTGAAGCGCGCCACCGACCAGGCCTTTCGTCTCGAACAGCTCTCGCGCCAGTTCTTCAACGTGGTGGGCGAATTTGCCGCCATCCAGCGCGAGGGACAGCCTTCGAGCAACTACGCCTGGCAGTTACGCATCACTCCTTCGGCGCGCACCCTGCCAGGCTGGGATGACGTGGAGATGATGTGGGGCGAAGCCGACGACACGCTGGCGCTACTGCTCAAGACTCTGGGCGAACTCTATAAAGACGTGGCGTCCCTATACTCGGACGGGCACGATAATCTCGAAGAAGTGATGACCAGCCTGAGCAACGTCCTGCGCCGCATGACCGAAGCCGAGGCCGCCGCCAATGGATTGATCAGCAACCCGTCCAACGAGCAAATCTACTGGATCGAAGTCAACCCGCGCGGAGACAAGCTGTCGCTCAACGCCGCGCCGTTGAGAGTCGGGCCGCTGGTACAGAAATACCTGTGGCACGAGAAAGCCTGCGTGGTGATGACCTCCGCCACCATGACGGCGCACGGCGAGTTCCAATACATCAAGAACACCCTCTCGGCAGACGAGGCGGATACGCTCTCGCTGGGTTCCCCGTTCGATTACGAATCCAGCACGCTGCTGTACATCCCCAACGATATGCCGGAACCGAATGTCAATGGCTACCAGCAGATGCTGGACCGCAGCCTGATCGCCCTGGCCAAAGCCACCGGCGGGCGGATGCTGGTCTTGTTCACCTCCTACGCCGCCTTGAAGAAGACATCTCAGGCCATCAGCGGGCCGCTGGCACGCGAGGAGATTTACGTTTTTGAACAGGGTGAGGGCGCCTCGCCGAATGCCTTGCTGGATTCCTTCAAATCCACGGAACGGGCGGTGCTGCTGGGGACGCGTGCTTTTTGGGAGGGCGTGGACGTACCCGGCGAGTCGCTCTCGGTATTGGTGCTCACCAAACTGCCCTTCGACGTGCCATCCGACCCGCTGATCGCGGCCCGCTCGGAACTCTATGAAGACCCGTTCAACGAGTATTACCTGCCCGAAGCCATCCTGAAATTCCGCCAGGGATTCGGACGCCTGATTCGCACCGCCTCCGACCGCGGCGTGGTGGCCATCTTCGACCGGCGCGTGCTGACCAAGCAATACGGCCGGCTGTTCCTCGAATCCCTGCCGCAGTGCACGGCGCGACAGGGACCCGCCGCCAATTTACCGAAGATGGCCGGTCAGTGGCTGGGAGTATAAAATGTGCTAAACTCCAGGATACAAAAGGAGAAGTACCATGCTCAGTATTCAGGAAATTGAACAAGCCATCTCCCGTCTGCCCCGCGAAGAATTAGCGCTTTTCCGCGAATGGTTCGATGAATTCGACGCTAAGAAATGGGATACCCAGTTTGAGGCAGATGTCAAGGCAGGTAAATTAAATAAAATTGCCGACGAAGCCATCACCGCTTATCGTTCAGGCAAAGCCAAAGAATTATGAAGCATCTGGCCAGCCCATACTTTTGGGAAAATTACGAGAGGCTGCCAGATGAAATTCGGGATTTGGCAGATCGAAGTTTTGATCTCCTCAAGGCAAACGCGCAACACCCATCCTTGCACCTGAAAAAGGTAGGAAAGTATTGGTCTGTACGGATTGGGAGAAAATATCGCGCTCTTGCCATTGAAGTCGATGAAGGGTTCTTGTGGTTTTGGATTGGCACTCACGCAGAATACGATAAACTAGTTTCATAAACGCTCTCCCCTGCTTCATCCTCTTCGAACTCATCATTACGCATCGTCTCGAAGGTTGAGGCGGAAAGCAAGCTCGACAAGCAATACGGCCGGCTGTTCCTCGAATCCCTGCCGCAATGCACCGCGAGACAGGGTCCCGCCGCAAATTTGCCGAAGATGGCTGAGACGTGGCTGGGGATGTAAAAAGAGAATCCAAATTACAGTTTACAGGGAATTGTCGTGACACTTAATTCAGATAGCGGCGCGGCACAAGTTGGATTAGCGATCTGCCGAGGTTTACTCTTGTTAGCCTCATGATGTCAGGCGCAACCTTGTCCCTACACAATCTGTCTATTCAGCATATTCTAGCCAAAGATCAGATACAGAACCTTCTAAGTTTTTGATTGACTCAAATCAGTTTGCAGGGCTTCTTGATTATCTTTCGCAATAGTTGGCACGTTACGCAGGAAAATAAGTCCAACAAAGCCGCTGACAAAATAGATAATTCCACCTACTACAAACAAAACTTGTATGCCCACGAATCTTATGACAATAGCCGTCGCTGCTAAGGCCAAAACATAAGCAATTTCACCTAAAGATTGATAGGCACCCATAACTCTCCCTATCAACTGATCCCCTGCCTTTTCCTGAACAAGAGTTGTGGTAGGCAATCCTATAGATGCTCTCATGGTGCTAAAGAGTAACACAAAACAAAAAGCGATTGCATAACTTGTATTGAATGCCAAACTGATTACAAAAATGCCCAAAGCAATTAACATAACAACAATAATTCGCGGTAACGACACTCTTTTACCCAACCAAACAACAAAAGCAGAACCAAAAGCAGCGCCAGCGGTTAATGCAGACTGCAATAATCCATAACGAGTGTTGTCAACTCGTAAAATCTGTGTGGCCCATACAACAAGATAGGGATAAAAAAAGCCATCAGCAAGACTGTAACCAAAAAAGATTGTCATCAAACCGCGTAAGTTCGAATGCTTATATATTTCGCAGACACCATCTATAACGGACGTATAAAAATCTTTCCATCTGGTCGAAAAGGAAACATCCGAATCCACAGCTTGTTGGGGTATCTTGATAAGAAAGATACAAACGGCTAATATTACAAATGAAATCAAATCAACAATAATCACGCCTCGAATCTGAATAAAAGAGAGGGAAATTCCTCCTATAGACGCCCCAAGAAGGGACGCAAGCAGGGCGGTTATCGAGAGCGCCGAATTCAATCGGAGAAGATCACCCCCCTTCTTGACCAAACGCGGGGGCAAGGCAAAAAAGGCCGGCATGTAGAAAGAGCTAATTGCTGAAACCAAGAATAAAACAATAAGTATTATGTAAGTGTTCGATTGATACGGAATCAACATAGCAAGCATGGCTGCCTGCAATAAACTTGTAAGCATGGGGAAGTTTTTGCCAATTATGCAATCTCCCTCGGCGTCTCTCTCAACAAAGATGACCGCCGGCGCGGCATTCGCTGGGAGCATTATTATTGGGCCGGCTCCCCCGAATTACGCACCGATCTCCA
>JAKANW010000277.1 GCA_021823555.1 Chloroflexota bacterium | reverse complement strand
CGATCTGATGTTTGCTGGTTTTTGAACTTCTCGCGCCACTGGTCGGCTCGCTTGTGGGCATCTTCGAGGGAGGCTCCCGGCATAATGACAATGAATTCTTCGCCTCCATATCGGCAGGCGATGTCGCCGAGGCGCGTGTTGCCCAGTAACATGGCCCCCAGGGATTGCAGGATCGCATCACCGACTTTATGTCCATAAAAGTCATTGAAATTCTTGAAATGATCCACGTCAATCATGGCCACGCATAGGTCGTGAGCCTCCCGCAGGGCGCGGGCTGTCTCGCGCTCCATTGTTTCTTCCAGGTAACGGCGGTTGAACAAGCCGGTCAGTGGATCACGGATCGCCTGTTCACGTAATTGTGTTTGCAGGATCTCGATCTCCTGCACATGGGCTTCGAGCCGGCGATAGGCCTCCTGCAAATTGTTCTCGATCCGCTTGCGCTCGGTGATATCCTGCTTGATGGCGATGAAGTTGGTAATCTCGCCGTCGGCGTTGCGCACGGGAGCGATGGTCATCTCCTCGATATAGAGATGGCCTTCCTTGTGTTTGTTTACAATTTCACCGCTCCAGGTCTGCCCGGCCAGGATTGTTTCCCAGAGATCCTTGTAAAACTTGTCATCCTGGGCCCCGGATTTAAGGATGGACTGTTTCCTGCCGATGATCTCGTCTGCACGATAGCCGCTGACGCGCGTGAAAGCGGGGTTGACCCAAATGCAGGTCCCGGTTGTATCTGTAATGACGATTTCGTTGGCGGCTGCATCCAGCGCGGCAATTTGCAAGTGAAGCTGTTTGTCAATTTGTTTGCTGAGGGTGATATCGCGCCCCATGATGAGCCGCCCAACAAGCCTGCCCCGCATATCCTTCAGGGGCAGGATGGTCAGTTCCAGTTCCCGAGGTGGATTGCCATGGATATGAACCTCTTCATACGTTTCCCCGACATTCTCGAAACGTTGATACAGGTCGGGCCAGCGGCGGAACAACAAGGCCGCTCCCCGGCCAATGGCGGAGTGATAGTCCAGTTCCAGCCAGGCGCGCGCAGTGGCGTTGATATCCACGATCAGGTCTTTCTCGTCCAGCACGATCACCAGTTCCGGAATGTGCTCGAAGACAGCCGTGCGCGCCACCGGAACCAGGTCAAACAACCGGAAGCCAAAGACTCCGACGCTGTACAGGATGCCAATCGCGGAAAAGGCAACCGGGGTTGGATCAATAGGCAGTTGGTATGCAGGAAAAACCAAGGGACTGAGCAGATAATAACCATTGGTCAACCATGGGACGGCCAGGCCGATCAGGAGGATGGCCACCTGACCACGGTAGATATCTGGCATGCGCAAAGCCGCCCGAATCAAGACCACCGTGCCAATGATCAGCAGGCTATACGTATAGATCATCTGTACCCAGTACCACGGACCGCGTTCGAAGATCAATGGCCCGCCGCTGGCGGTCGCCGGAGTTGGGGAGACGTAGTACATGGTCTTCCATAGCCCTGCGGCAAACCATAGTAACGTCACCGCCGGGATGATGAACAACATGATGACGCGTTCTTTTGTCGCCCAGGCCTTTTGTGCGTATCCCAGGGTAAAGAGCAGCCAGAAAGGACCGATGCAGACGATAGCGGGATTTTCCAGGATGATCCAGAATGTTTTTCCCTCCAGGGTACGAGCAGCGGTTTCCAGCCCATATCCAACCGCATAAACAGAGATGGAACACATCAGCCCGGCAAAAGCTGCCTGTCCCGGGCGTTTTCGCCTCAGCCATGACCGCACCGCGATCAGCGCGGAAATCAATCCATTCAGAATAAGCAGAGCCGCCAGTGAATCCCAGGATACGGTCATACGAACATTATATGACAAGAATATGGTGCACTCAAACTTTGTGCGATATAATTAAAGTTGTCTGACAACTTTAATCAAGTGCGCCTGCATTGTAGCAGGCAGGAGATGCCCATGACCACGATTGATCTCACCATCCACAAAGACCGCCGCGCCCGCGCCATCCAGCGCGCCCGCGAGCGGAACATCGTCATCCCAACCTACGCCCAGATGAAAAACCCATCGAAGATTCCTGCCAGGGTGAAGGAGGAATTAAAGGGGATTGGGCTGTGGGATGTTCATCCGCGCAACCTGTTCCGCATCAACTGGCATAACCAGCCCGCCGCTTCAGGCGGGATCTTTGGCGGGGTCAACTATCTGGAGCTTCCCTCCTCGCTGACAGGGGTTCCGGCGCGCATCGTCGTGCTGGTCGGCAAATGGTTCCCGACCGGCGCGCACAAAGTTGGTGCGGCGTTCTCCTGCCTGGTGCCGCGGCTGATCACGGGTCAGTTCGACCCGACGGCCCAGAAAGCGGTCTGGCCTTCGACGGGCAACTATTGTCGCGGCGGCGCGTATGATTCCGCCCTGCTGGCCTGCGAGTCGATTGCCATCCTGCCCGAAGGAATGTCCAAGGAACGCTTCGACTGGCTGTCGAAGATCGCAGGGGAGACCATCAAGACGCCCGGCTCGGAGTCGAACGTGAAGGAAATCTTCGACAAGTGCAAGGAACTGCGCGCTTCGGGCCAGGACCTGATGATCTTCAACCAGTTCGAGGAATTCGGCAACTATCTGTGGCACTTCGAGGTAACGGGGCACGCCATGGAGGAAGTGCTCAAACAGGTGATGGGACCAAACGACCGCTACCGCGGCATGGCTTCGGCTACGGGTTCGGCGGGCACGATTGCCAGCGGCGATTACATGAAGAAACTCTTCCCCGACAGTAAGATCGCGGCCAGCGAAGCGTTGCAATGCCCGACCCTGCTCGAAAATGGGTTCGGCTCTCACCGCATTGAGGGCATTGGCGACAAGCACGTGCCGTGGATCCACAACACCAAGAACACCGACCTGGTCGTGGCGATTGACGATAATGCCGTGGTGAATGTCTCGCGCTTGTTCAACGAGGAAGCGGGACGCGCCTACCTGGTTGAGCGTGGGGTTTCTGAAAAATTGGTGGCGCAGCTCGACCTGCTGGGTTTCTCTGGCATTTCCAACGTGTTGACGGCTATCAAGATGGCGAAATATTACGAAATGGATGAGCACGACATTGTCATCACCGTGCTGACCGACTCGATGGAACTGTATCATTCCCGCATTGGTGAGATGCGCCAGGAGTACGGTCCATACACAGACAACAATGCCGCGGCTGATTACGCCCGCTGGATTCTCCAGCAGTCCACGGACAACATGCTCGAACTGCGCTACCCTGACCGCCGCCGCGTGCACAATCTGAAATACTACACCTGGGTCGAACAACAGGGTAAAACCTACGAAGAGATCCAGCAACAGTGGTATGGGCCAACTTACTGGACGGATGTTCAGAAACAGGCTGATGAGATTGATGAGTTGATCGTAGAGTTCAATAAAGAAGTTGGATTGATGTGAAATGATAGACCTTAAAGGTTTTCAAAACCTTTAGGGTCTTGTTCTGGCGTATTTTTCAACTGTTTGATTCAGTGCTAGAATTGGCCGCATAATATTACGAAGGAGATTAGTATGCCGCTCATCCAATTCACTCGTAATCATCAGGATCAAAGCACGGACAATGGTTTTCAATTCGAATTTTATTGTGACCGCTGTGGGAATGGTTACCAAACGCGTTTCGAGGGTTCGGCGACAGGCGCTATCACGAACGCGCTGGATGCTGCCAATAACCTGCTGGGCGGCGTGTTTGGGAGCGTATCGAGCGCGGCCCACACCGTCCGTTCGGCGGGCTGGCAGAAGGCGCACGATGACGCGTTTGCACGAGCTGTCCAGGAAGCCCAGCCCCATTTCCATAAATGCAAACGCTGCGGCCACTGGGTGGATGACGATTGCTGGAACAACGAGCGCACCCTGTGCAAGGACTGCGCCCCTGATTTGCAGGAGGAAATGTCATCCATTCAAGTAGATGCAGCAATCAATGATGCGCGCACGAAAGCATCCCAGGTGGAATACATCGGCGCAGGCCAATTCAAGCAGACCATCGTGGCGGCCTGTCCGCATTGCGGCGCAAAGGTCAGCGGCGGAAAGTTCTGTCCGAATTGCGGCAAGCCGCTCGCGGCCGAAAAATTCTGCAAGAACTGCGGCGCAAAGCTGCAGGCAGACGCCAAATTCTGTCCCGAATGCGGGACGCAGCAATAACCAAAAGCCAAGAGACAGTCGCTGGGTGGTGGCTGTCTCTTTTTTAGGGGAGAATTTATCCATAGAGTAGTGCGCTATACGCGGCAAAGAAAACAAGGAATTGCCCCTCGCGGGGAATGGCCGCAGTACGTAGGCTAATCTATTTCAAATTGTGTGATTTCCAGGAAAATAATCTATGACCACTAAAGAAGACCTCATCAAAAAGTTACAGGATAAGAGCGCCAGGATCGGCATTCTCGGTATGGGATATGTTGGGATGCCACTGGCGGTTGTATTTGCCGAGGCCGGCTTCAAGGTCACCGGCATTGACCCGGACAGGCGCAAGGTGGATACCTTCCATAAAGGCCTCTCCTATATTCAGGATGTACCGAGCGAGGCTGTTGACCGCTTGCACAAGGCTGGCAGGCTGGAAATGACGGCTGACTTTTCGGTGCTCAAGGATATGGACGCGGTCAGCATCTGCGTCCCGACGCCGCTGCGCAAGACCGGCGACCCGGACTTGTCGTTCATTGTCTCGGCTACTGAGGCGCTGACCCCCTATGCCCACCCGGGTATGGTAGTGGTGCTTGAATCCAGTACCTATCCCGGTACGACGCGTGAGATGGTTTTGCCGCGCTTGAACGAAACCAACGGCTTGAAGATCGGCGAGAATCTCTTTATCGCTTTTTCTCCTGAACGGGTGGATCCTGGCCGCACGGATTGGACCACCAAGAATACTCCCAAGGTGGTGGGCGGCATCACGGAAGACTGCTCGGACGTGGCCTCGGTCTGGTACAAACAGGCCCTGGATACGGTAGTGCGCGTCTCTTCGGCGGAAGTGGCCGAGATGGCCAAACTGCTCGAGAACACCTTCCGCATGATCAATATTGGATTGGTCAACGAGTTGGCTATCATGTGCGACCGGCTGGGTGTGGATGTCTGGGAAGTGATCGACGCGGCAGCCACCAAGCCTTTTGGCTTTATGCCGTTCTATCCAAGCGCAGGCGCCGGCGGACACTGCATTCCAAAGGACCCACGGTTCCTTCTAGAAGCAGCAAAACGCTTTGGTATAGACTTTAGGACGCTCAAAGATGCACTTGATGTGAACCAGCGC
>JAKANW010000276.1 GCA_021823555.1 Chloroflexota bacterium | reverse complement strand
GTCTTGGCTCCCGTTTGAGGTACGCCAGGATTTCCACCCCATCCAGGCCAGGCATGTTGACATCCAACAACACCAGGCCGGGGGTAAACCGTGAAAGAGAAGAGATCGCCGGACTGGAACCATAAGCCACGCGTGCCTTGATGCCAAGCACGTCCAACATTTGTTGGAAGGCGTCGGCTGTATTTCGATTATCGTCAATGATCAACGCGTCCTGCATTCAAGCCTCCAAAATTACTTTACCCATCAGGGCCAGATTGTAACCGGGCAACCCGCCCACTGCCTGGTGGAACCTGGAATTGGCCAACACATCAAACAAAGGCGCCAGCAGATCGCTTTCCGCGAATTCCTTCGGGATCACCAGATCGTAACGCTCCTGAAAGAGCGGGATAAAATCCAGGTCCAAAGCTTGCGCGGCAGCCGGGATTCCCAACCCGCAATCGGCGCGGCCAGAAGCAATCGCAGCAGCCACCCCCAGATGGGTATATTCCTCCTGATTGTAGCCCAGGATTTGTTCACCCGGTATCCCCAACAAGTTCAGGTAATAATCCAACAATACGCGCGTGCCGGCTCCGCGCTGGCGGTTCACAAACCGGACCCCGGGCCTGGTGAGGTCTTCCAGGCCGCCCAACCCCTTTGGGTTGCCGCGCTGCAATAACAGTCCCTGTTCCCGTTTCACCAGTTGCACCAAGCGAATGGGCACGCCGGGCAGATATTGCTTCAGGTACGAAATATTATATTCACCCGTTTCAGGATCGAGCAAATGCGAGCCGGCCAGGTGCGCCTCCCCGCGCCGCAAAGCGACCAGTCCGCCCTGCGAGCCGACGTTGGCCGAGACAAAGCGCCGGTCACGTTCAGAGAGAAATTGCGCCAGCAAGTCCAGGATCACATCGTGAGAACCGATGCAAAAGATGGTTTTATCCAGTTCGCTGCGCGAACGGAATAACCGTACCTGCACCTGCGCGCCAGCCTCGGCTCCCTGCTCACCGCTCGGCAATACGATCAACCCATCGGCGCGCACGAGGGAAGTAATCACACCCGCGCCACGCGAAAGCGGCGCAGCCAGGAGTTTCCCGCCCACACGCCCGACCGCCACGCGCACATAATCATCATCGCCAGGCGGTGAGACAATCTTGCGCGTCAAAGTGGCAGTCTCGGTTGGGAGTTCAAGCGGAGGCCGCCCCAGCCACCGGGCAATCAATGGTTCGACGAAGATGTCAATTGTCAAGGCGGCAGAGACAGGATAACCGGGCACGCCGACAATCGGGACGGAGGACGATAAACGCTGGGCAACATCTTCGCTCACAGGCAACGGGCCACGGTTTACCATCCCCAAAATGACCGGATGCCCCGGTCGCACAGCCACGCCATGCACCAGCAAAGTCCCCAATTTCTCGACCACCCTGGCCGAGAAATCCTCCGCGCCCGCCGACGAACCGGCATTGAGCAGGATCAAATCATGAGTTTGCGCGGCTTCCTGCACGCGCTGGCAGATGAGATCGAAATCATCTTTGGAGATCGGGAAACGCGTCGCTTCCCCGCCCATGGCCTTAACCTGGGCAGCCAGCACAAGAGAGTTGTATTCGAGGATGTCGCCTGCTTTCAAGTCAGAGCCAATCGGGACAAGCTCCGTGCCCGTCGGCAGGATGGCCACGCGCGGCCTGCAGGCCACTTTAATTTCAACGTGACCCGAGGCAGCAATAGCGCCGAGGTCAACCGGACGCAAGGTATGACCTGCGGGCAAAACCAACTGGGTCGCGACGATATCCTCCCCCAACGGGCGGATGTAACTCCAAGGCGTGACCGCCGCGCGGATACGGATGAAGACGGGTTTGCGGATGGCTTGTATGGGATGACCCTCCGCGTCCAGCGGCTCGACGTTTTCGATGGGGATCACAGCGTCAAATTCTGAGGGGAGGGGATCGCCCGTGTCGAGGTAACAGGTTTGGGATCCGGCTTGAAGCGTAATTGGGTCAGACGGGCCCGCGCCCGAAGTGTCCGCAGCGCGCACAGCAAAACCATCCATGGCCGAGGCGTGGTAATGCGGCGAGGAGACCTTGGCCCACACAGGTGCAGCCAGGACGCGGCCGAGGGCGTTCTCGTCGAGGGGGATGGTCTCCGCACCAAGAATGCTCCAGAGCTTCGCTTCCTGGAGCGCTTGCTGGAGGCGAGCCTGGGCTTCGGGCAGAGGGATATCGTGGAGGTAAACAGACATGATTAGGTACCGGGACTCAGGGCAGCATGGAGGCGGGTGATGTGAGCAGGAGTTGTCCCGCAACAGCCGCCGACGATCTTTGCAGGCCAGTGGAGGGCATGGTTGCAGTAGGCTTCCGGGTCTTCCGCGTCGGTATTGACCCAGCCAACTTTATCATCGACATAGCCGATGTTGCCATACGCAATGAGCGGGAACTCAGGCCCGCAGACAGTGCGCAATTCGTTTAGCGGTGTGGCAAGGTTCGGTGTGGGACCGCAGTTAACACCCAGCGCAGCAATGCCAAGAGGCAGCAATTCGTGCGCGGCATCCGTCAGCGACTCACCCAAAAGGATGCGGCCGGCCGAATTGCACACAAAACTGACGATGACCGGAGCACCCGTCAGGGTGGCAAGTTTGGCAGCGATGACGGCTTCACGGATGGAGTTCATCGTTTCGATCAGGATCACATCCACGCCGCATTCAACGAGATGATGGACGCGTTCGGAATGTTCAGTGCGACACTCGTCGTCAGGGGGAACGAGATCGGGCCGGTAGCAATCCTCGAGCGTCGAAATGGAACCAGCTACAAAGCGCGGAGAAGAGGCGGGCATATCATCAATCGCCGCGCGGGCGATCTCCACCGCGCGGCGGGTCAGTTCGAGGGCGCGCCCGGCGTTCCCGCTGGAAGCCAGGGCGCGGCGATGAGTACGAAACGTATTGGTGGTCAGGATCTCCGCTCCCGCGGTCAGGTAGTCCGTGTGGATTTGACGAAGCACACTCTCGCCCTCGTCAGTGAGTAGCGCGTTAGCAGACCACAAAGGCAGGCCTGTATCCACACCACGACGCGCCAACTCGGTACCAGTCGCGCCGTCGAGGATGAGATGAGGCGAGTCTACAACCCGCGAGAGGAAATCCATCTGTCCTCCACTGATTCAATCCCCATTCAACAACAGGCGGACATCCGAAGCAATGTCGGCAGGTTGAGAGTCGGGGGTAAAGGTCAGGCGCAGGTTGCCGGCAGGATCAATGACGTAGATAAAGTAACTATGCGTCTCACCGCCATCTTCAACGACAACGCCATAATCCTTGTAGGTCTTCTGTAATTCAGAGTCGGAACCAAGTAAACCCAAAAAAGTCGGGTCGAATTTTCCCAAGAAATCCCCAAGCGCCTGGCTGTCATCGCGAGCCGGGTCGGTAGTGACCATGAGAACCTGTATTTTTTTTGAAAGCTCGCCAAGGGAACCCACAGCTAACTTAATATGAGCCATGGTCGAAGGGCATTCATCCGGGCAATTGGTATAGCCAAAATAGAGCAGGACCACTTTGCCGCGCTGGCTGCTCAAGGTAAACGGCTGGCCACTCTGGTCTGTCAGGCTGATCTCTGGCGCGGGCGTAGGAGGGTTGAGCACTACGCCTTTAAACGACGGTTTTCTTGTGGCATAAAGAACGACTGTAGCAATCACAAGGATCACAACGGCTATTCCTGCCACCCATATAGAGCTACGCTGCATTTCAACTCCTTACTGAAAATTAGGAAACGTGCAGTCGTTATTTTACTTCATCTTGAGATGTAACAAATTTCTTCACACATGGTTTGAGAAAACCCTGAAATGATTGAAAATGGGTGTTGAAATTCCAATTTCCGCGACGTATACTAATATACGAAAGAAGCAATTATTTCTCCGTTTTGGGAGGTATTTTATTCACAGCACTGTTTTCTTACTTTATTCCCAAGGAGGCTTCCGTGTACCATAAAAATCTGGTGAGAGTTTTTCTTTTGGCTGCAATCCTACTGGCAGCCTTCGGTAGTGTGGGCAGTGCGCACGCCTGGTCGGCCTGTGGCCCAACCTACGTGGTGAGATGGGGCGATACGTTAAGCTCGATTGCTGCCTGGTGCGGAATTTCAATGTACGACCTACAGCTTGCCAATCCCGGCACCGGTTGGTGGATTTACGCCGGCCAGACACTGAACATTCCCGGCGCATCATATTATCAGCCTGCGCCGCCGCCATATTACGGGACAGGCGGCACTTATTTCATCCAACCAGGCGACACACTGCGAAACATTGCAAACCGTTATGGCGTGACCGTGAGCGACATCCTATCCGTCAACCCGCAAATCTGGAACCCGAACTGGATTTACGCAGGACAAGTCATCGCCCTGCCCGCCCGGCCCACCTATTACACAGTCCAACCCGGTGACACATTGTTCAATATCGCCACTCGTTACGGTACCAGCGTTGCCAGCCTGCAATATCTCAACCCACAGGTTTGGAACCCGAACTGGATCTACGCGGGACAAGTTATCCGCGTCTGGTAATTACAAGCCATCCCGAACAGACTCCCGCCTCCATCCCGACCGGAAGTCCAGTCCTGTTTTCTGACAGCTCCGCCCCTCCCCTATGGTCACGCCGACCAGGGGAGGGTTACAATTCAAGGCATGCAACTCTCGCGTGCCCTGCGCCTCTCACAGGATTCCTGCATCGCCTTCACCGGTGCAGGAGGCAAGACGACCGCCTTGTTCCAGGCAGCTCATGAGTTAAGCCAAAATTCAAAAAGCCCAACCCAGAACGTTATCGTGACTACCACCACCCACCTCGGCACGTGGCAAATCCCACTGGCCGACCAGCACCTCGCTGCACAAAAAACACAAGAACTCGCTGGCATTGAATTTCGCGGCGTGACACTGGTCACCGGACCGCTTCAGGATGATCAGAGAACGGAGGGAGTAAGCGAAGATATTTTATCCTGGCTACGCGAAAAGTATAAATTAAACCACATTCCCCTTCTCGTCGAAGCAGACGGCTCGCGCCAGAAGCCGCTCAAAGCACCCGGCGGGCGAGAGCCAGTGATCCCTGATTCTGCAGAAGAAGTTGTGGTGGTCGCAGGTCTGAGCGGATTGGGGAAACCATTGACGGATGAATTCGTTCATCGCCCCGAACGCTTTGCGGAATTGAGCGGTATGCAGATTGGCGAACCGGTCACGCCCGAAGCGCTCGTCCAGGTGTTGCTGCACACCGAGGGCGGGTTGAAAAACATCCCAGCCAACGCACGCAAGGTC
>JAKANW010000275.1 GCA_021823555.1 Chloroflexota bacterium | reverse complement strand
AGGCATCCGAAGGGTATCTATGGCCAAACACATTGAACAGATTGAAGAACTAAAAGATAAAATCGCCAGTCTCGACAAGCTTCGTCCCGATTTGGGAGAGGAAATCGTTAATCGGAAAATCGCTGAGATCCAGGCGCAAATTCAAAAAATACAGGCCGGTAGAGATGTCGTCGGACGCGACAAAACGGTCCAAGCCGCCGACCAGGGCTTTGCCCTGCAGGGTGACGTGAGCGACAGCACTATCATCCACGCCCAAACTGTGGTCCTCGCCGACCGCCTCTGGCAGGACTTTCAACCGGCTCTGCCCACCCCCGACCTGACCTCTGCCACGCGCGCCTACCTCAACTTCCTCATTGATCGCCATTTTTACCTCAGCTTAAAGGGCATGGGCGTTTCGGACCGCATCCCGCTGCGGCTGTCCCTCACAAATGTCTATGTGCCCCTGCGTGCGCGGCTCGAACTCCCCGAAGGCGAAACTTGGCGGCGGGAACCTCAGCTTGCCGGCCGCGGCGTGATTGATGATGATGATCAGCCGGTCCACCTAGGCGAGCCAAAATCCCTGCTCGAAATTTTGTACAATCATTCTGGCGTCATCATGCTGGGCGATCCCGGCGCGGGCAAGACTACTTTCCTCAAATACCTGGCCGTTTGCATGGCGCGTGGTGAAGGGGATGAACTTGGTCTCGGCGACCGCCTGCCCATTCTCCTGCCGCTGGCGGCTTACGCCAATGCACTGCAAACCGGTAATGCCCGCTTGGATGATTTCATTGCCGATTATTTTGCTGATATTGGCTCTGACCTGCCTATTGGTTCCATGCTGCGCGAGGCCCTGCGTTCCGGCCGGGCATTGATCCTGTTGGACGGCTTGGACGAAGTCCGCGATTTGAGCTTGCGTAATACCGTTGTCGAGCGCGTAACGGATTTCTTTGCCTTCCATCATCGCAAGGGAAACAAGTTTGTGCTCACCAGCCGCGTGGTTGGCTACCGCGCTGTGCGTCCTTCCGCGGAGGGGTTGGTGGAATGCACGCTTGTGGATTTCGACGATGTCGAGATCGAAGAGTTCGTCACGCGTTGGACCGCGGCCATTGAACAAAGTGCCCAGGGAGATACGCACGTGGCTCGCGGCGATGCAGAACAGGATCGCCGCGAACTCTTGGATGCCATCTATCAAAACACTGGCGTCCGGCGCCTGGCATCTACGCCTCTGCTCCTGACCATTTTGGCTTTGATGAAACGCCAAGGCGTGACGTTGCCCGAGCGGCGTGTTCAGCTATATGACCAATATGTGACGACCCTGCTCTCCACGTGGAACCGTGCCCGTTCTCTGAGCGGGCGCGCCCCCGGACGCGACCTCGACGAAATCCGGACCCTGCGCATCCTGGCCCCGCTGGCTTTTTGGATGCACGAGACCAACCCCGGCGTGGGATTGGTCAAGCGCGAGGAACTCGTCCGCAAGCTGGATCAACTCTTCCTCGAGCGCGGTGACACGGTCCCGCCGAATGTCTCCCGTCTATTCCTTCAGGATGTGCGCGATCATGCCGCGCTATTGCTTGAACGCGGCCCGGACGAGTACGGTTTTATCCATCTCACCTTTGAAGAATACCTTTCGGCGGTTGCCATCGCGTTGAAGGGACAGGGCAACCCGGTTCCCATTGCCGAGGTTCTTTTAAAACATGTAGGAGAGCAAGCTTGGCGCGAAGTATCTTTGCTAACGATTGGTTACCTTGGAATTCGCCAGCAGCTGCCGGCTATCGCCGGAGAAGTGGTCGAGCGTCTCGTGGGAGCTACTGCCGGTCCGCCCGGCGAAGCCGTGATTTTGGCTGGCGACGCGGTGCTCGATACTTGGCCGGGTGGTGTTCCATCGCAAAGCCGGGAACGCGTCGTGCAGGCGTTGGCGCTCACCATGCAGGATGCAGCCGTCCATCCAGATTTGAGGCGCAAAGCGGGGTTGTTGCTCGGCCGGTTGGGTTGGCGTCCGCAGGACCTGGATCGTCTGGTGGAAGTTTCCTCCGGCAAGTTTGTGTTCGGCATCAAGAAACAAAAGTCGGAACTGCCGTACAATTTTTGGATTGCCAAGTACCCGGTGACCAATGCACAGTTCGCACGTTTCGTTCAGGCTGGCGGTTACCAGACGCGCGAGTTTTGGAGCGACCACGGTTGGGATTGGCGCATCGGCCAATATGACGGGCGCACGCTCGAACCGGTGGAACGCGACTGGCTCGACCATCGTCCGCAGTCGCGGCGGAACGCGCCGTATTTTTGGCACAATATCGAATTGGGGAATCCGATCTTTCCTGTGGTAGGCATTTGCTGGTACGAGGCGGAAGCGTATTGTAATTGGATGGCGAAGAATGTTGTGGCGGTACCGCCGGGTTACACCGTCCGGCTGCCGCTGGATATGGAATGGGAACGCACCGCTCGCGGCGACAAGGGCCTTGAGTATCCGTGGGGCAACGAATTCGAGAAGGTCGCCTCCAACACATGGGACAGCGATCCCTCTGGCACGGGTTTGGGCGGGACGACGGCGGTCTGCACCTTTCCCCAAGGAGTTAGCCAGGCGGGGGCGTGGGACATGAGCGGCAATGTTTGGGAGTGGACCGGCTCGTGGTACGATGACGACCATCGTTACCGCGTAGTACGCGGCGGTTCGTGGATCGGCTACCAGTGGTTTGCGCGCAGTTCGTTTTGCAACTGGTCGATCCCTTTGATGTTTAACGATGACCTGGGCTTTCGCGTGGTTATCGCACCCAAGGAAAATCAATAGGAGACAGGTATGTCAGAGAAAAAGATCATCCGCACGAACGGCGATTATGTCGGCCGCGACAAGGTCAGTACCGCTTCGGGGGGCAGTGTGGTCATTGGCGGAAATGTAACCGGCAGTACGATTATCACCGGAAGCCAGAATGTGGTCGGCGACGTCGCCAATGTGTTTCTACCTATTTACCGCACAGTGGATGCGAGTAAACTTCCGCCTCAAGAAAAGGAAGATCTTAAGGCTGAGATCGCGGAAGTGGAGCAAGAGGTCAAAAAAGGCGATCAGGCCAATGAAGGATTCTTATCGCGCCATTTGCGCAACATCCGGCGTATGGCCCCGGATATTTTGGATGTTGTCTTAGCCGCGCTTGCGAATCCAGTCGCGGGATTGGGAATGGTCGCAAAAAAAGTGGCTGAGAAAATAAAGGCCGAAATGCAGTAGATCGCAGATGTAACCGGCGGCACGCCGCCGGTTACATGTTGACGTAGGAAAAAAGTCCGGCCTCGCTGTGGACAATTCTTACCCACAGCGAGGCTTCTTTGTGGTATTATCTTAATGCAACTTTTTGCAATAAGAAGGTGACATGACTTGCGGCTCTTACTTGACTGACCAACTCCATGTGCGCGGCTTTCGCATGACCGCGCAGCGGATGGCCATCCTTCACACATTGCGACGCGCGGGCGGGCATCTCTCGCCTACCGAAGTCTACGAACGGACGCGGCGCGACCAGCGCGGCCTGACGGAAACGACCGTCTACCGCACGTTGGAGTTTTTGGCGGAAAATGGATTTGCGCTGGCCGCACATGTGGGCAATGGCAAATTGGTTTATGAATTGACCGAGGAGAATCATCATCATTTGATTTGCCGCCATTGCGGCAAGACGGTGGCCGTGGCATATGCCACCCTGACGCCGCTTTACGCACAACTAAAAGCTGCTACCGGTTTCCAGTTGGATTCGAATCACGTGACCTTGTTTGGCTTGTGTCCCGATTGTCAAACCAAAACATAATAAGGAGCCTATCATGCTGTACTCTCCCAAACCGATGCACATCCCGGACGGTTTTCTCAGCCCGGCAATTGCGATTTTCTTTTGGCTGATCACCGCAGTAATGGTGGGAATCGCCATTTCCAAAACAAACAAATCCCTCGGTGAAAAACAGGTTCCGTTGATGGGGATCATGGCCGCCTTCATCTTTGCGGCGCAGATGCTGAACTTTCCGGTGGCGGGCGGCACGTCGGGCCACTTTTTGGGTGGTGCGTTGGCCGCCATCATACTAGGACCGTGGGCTGGCATCCTTGTGATGACTGCCGTCATCGCTGTGCAGGGATTGCTCTTTCAGGATGGCGGCTTGCTTGTGATGGGCGCCAATATTTTTAACATGGGCTTGCTCACCGCCATCATCGGGTTTGGCCTGTATCGCAGCGTGATCGGACGCGGCAAAGGTTTGCGTCTGGCCGTGGCGGGTGTCGCTGCCTGGCTCTCCACAGTGGGAGCAGCACTGGTTGCTTCACTGCAATTGTGGCTGAGCGGAACCTCGCGCCTTGAGATTGTCCTGCCGGCGATGTTGGGCGTGCACGTTCTGATCGGGTTAGGGGAGGCGGTCGTCACGGTGGCGGCGCTGGCCTTCATCGAACAGACGCGGCCCGATTTGGTGAATCAAAAAGCGGCCGCAGAAAAGGGCGGGCGCGGCTGGATGGTGGCGGGCGTGTTGATCGCGCTGGCGGTTGTCCTGCTTTCACCGCTGGCATCCACTGACCCCGACGGTTTGAATCGCGTGGCCGAGGACCTTGGCTTTATGAACGTGGCCCACGCCTCGAGCGGACCCTTGGCCGGTTACACCATCCCATTCCTGGCCTCCGTCCCGGCTTCGAAAATTCTAGCCGGTGTAATCGGCGCGTTGGTGGTGTTGGGATTGGTGGTCGTGCTCGGGCAGAGCCTGAGAAAACGGAACTCGTAGCCTCATGCACGCCGACGCCTTCGATCGTTTCCACGCCGCGGAAAGCCGTCTGCATCATCTTGACCCGCGCGTCAAAGTGGTAGTGACGGTGCTGTTCATTCTGTCCAATGCGCTGCTGCCAGATGGCGCCTGGACTGCTTTTGGCGCAGCTTGGTTGTTGCTGCTCTGGGCGAATCAACTCTCCAATCTGGGTGTGGATTTTTCCTTTCGGCGCTCGTTCGTTGCTTTGCCGTTCGCGTTGGCGGCAGTCACGGCCATCTTCTCACCGCTGGGGCATCCGCTGGCTGAATGGCGCCTCGGCGGGCTGACGCTCATCCCCACCGATTACGGTGTGATCAAATTTGCTAGCATCCTGTTGCGGTCTTGGCTTTCGGTGCAGGCTGCCATTTTGCTGGTTGCCACCACGCGCTTCCCAGACATGATTCACGCCTTCGAACATCTGCGCGTTCCGGCGGTGCTGACCACCATCGTGTCATTTCTCTATCGTTACTTGTTCGTGCTGACCGATGAGGTCATGCGGCTGCTCAGGGCCAGAGAAGCGCGC
>JAKANW010000274.1 GCA_021823555.1 Chloroflexota bacterium | reverse complement strand
CTTCACCAGTATTCTCAGCATCCTTGCCAATCTCTTTATCGTGCTGATCCTGGGATTCTACATCACGCTGGATGGTCCGCGGCTGCGCCGAAGTGTCCTAAAGGTCATTCCAAGTTCGTTCTATGATGAGATCCGGTTTCTCGGGCAGAGTGTCGATCGAACATTTGGCGGCTTTATTCGCGGTCAGTTGTTTCAAGCGTTCCTGCAAATGATCGGCACGGCGGTGGTGATGACGGTGATGGGCTTGAACTTTGTTTTGGTTGCCAGTCTCTTTGCCGGCTTGTTCATGCTGATCCCGCTCATCGGTCCGTTTCTCGCGTTGCTTCCGCCTCTGTTAGTCGTGCTGATCCAGTCCCCGGGTCTAGCTATCTGGTTGGCAGTCATCTTGTTCATCTTTCAGTTTGTCATTGTCAATGTGTTGATGCCGCGCGTCATGAGCGATGCGGTCGGCTTGCATCCGCTGCTGGTGTTCGCGGCGCTCCTGATCAGCATCAAGCTTGCCGGTTTCTGGGGCGCGTTTTTCGGCATTCCGATTGCGGGCGTCCTCTGGGCAATGGGGATGTTCTTCTTCGAACAATGGCGCAGCCAGGCGGAGCGCGCCGCCGAGGCAGATGAAGAGATGGATTGAAATCAAGAGAAAATCATTATGAAACTTGAGAAAGCCACCGCCGAGGCGAAAAGCAATATTGCCTTCGCACTGTAATCTCAAGGGAACACAATGTTTCCCCATTACATTGACCGCACGACTGGTGATTGGAATAGGAAACCACGCTTCTGCCATGAATATCGTCGCCGCTACGGTGATCTAAAAACCAAGACCACGCTTTGTTTCAAGCGTGGTCTTGTTCAGTTGTATCATCTCAGGGTTAGCACAGCCTGGGTGGTTTTTGGTTTGCTGGATGATAGCTTTTCATTCAGTGCCGGCTGAGCCGCGCCGATAATCCGGGAATCGCGTGAATGCCGCGGCGTAAGGCGGGACGCAGCAAGCCTATGGCATAGGATGGGCGGCGAAAAATTCCCACATCAGCGGCGTGGCGGAAATCTCCATCGTCGGTTTTCCAATTCGCGGATCGACTGCCTCTCCGCCGGGCCATGCATGTTCGCCGCCGATGATGCTATACAGTTCGATGGTTGATTTGGATGCGCATCCCGCGTAAACATCGTGTTGAATGGTTCCCGATTCGGTTCGTTGCGCGGGATTGGTGCATCCATTCTTTTCCGCCCAGAATCCAATCGCATCTTTCACGGAGACATACTTGAATCCCGCCGAAGTGGTTCCGCCCTCATAAGGATTGAGACGATCCGCTGTCCCGTGAAAATGGATTACTGGCATACTTCTTGCCGGATGACAGGCGTCCTGATCATCCACGATCTGCGTCGCGGCGACCGGTCCAATTGCGGCAATTCGGTCGGACAATTCACAGCTGAGCCGATAGACCATGATCGCGCCATTTGAAAAGCCGGTCGCGTAAACCCGCCGCGCGTCGATGTTGATCAATTTGGCAAGATCGTCGATGAGCGCGCGGACAAATCCGACATCATCCACGTTGTTTTTTGCCGCCTCGCCGCAACAATGACCTCCGTTCCAGGATTTGCTTTCGCCGGTGCCGTTTGGATAGACGACGATGAACCGCGATTTATCGGACTGTTCGTTCAGTCTGCTGATGCGGATCATCTCCGCGGCGTTCAATCCGATTCCGTGAAAAGCCAGCACCAGCGGAGTTTGGCGTGTGGCATCGTAGCTGGCAGGGATATGCAGGACATATTTCCGTTCGATCCCGCCATAGACCAAAGAGCGCGTCGCGTCACCTGGCTGAACAAGTTTGGTTTGACCGACGGGAGCAGTCGTCTGTTGTGCAGGTGTCGTCCGACCACAAGCCACAATCAGCAAGAAGAGAGGAATCGTGAAGAGGATGCGATCAAGCCCGCCCGGACAATCGCGCGTATTGTAGGAATGCATAGTGCCCTCGCATCACACAAGCCGATCAAACCTGGTGCACTATTTTTCCGCCTACCATGGTCAGGTCAATGGTCAGTTTAAGAATATCCGCCGTGGAGACGGTGTACGGATTGTCGTGCCACACAATCAGGTCGGCAAACTTGCCCGGCTCCAAAGAACCCTTCTTGTTCTCTGCAAAGTCGGCGTACGCGCCACCCATCGTGTGCGCATACAACGCCTCATCGATGGTCATCGCCTGATCGGCTCCGACGACTTTTTTCGAAGCCGAAATGCGTGCGATGCTTGCCGCCAACGTGGTCTGAGGATCCCACCACGGCATCGAAGGCGCATCGGAACTGAGAGCCAGCGGCACGCCCATATTGAGCCAGGTGCGGGTAGGGATCATTCGCTGTGTGCGTTCCTCGCCCCAGATCCTAAAACATGCATCGGCGAATGCGGTGATGAGCGTGGGTTGCGTAGAGATTACCACGCCGAGATCTTTCTCGCGTTGCAACGCCTTTTGCGAGTTCAGTACCGAGTGCTCGATGCGATGTCGTGGGTCGGGGCGCGGATTGGCTTTCATCGCCGCTTCGATAGCATCCAGCGCCATATCCACAGCCGCATCGCCGCCAGTGTGGATGGCAACCTGGTATCCCGCGTCGTGAAAGGCGCGCACCGCTTCGTTCAAGTCCTTGGGCTTCCAAATCGGAATGTTCCACGCGATGCCGTTGTGGGGCTCACTCGTGTACGAACCTTCCAAGCCACCATCCGCCTGAAACTTGCCTCCGGCAAAACGCATATAGTCGTCTTCGTAGCGCATGCCCTCAATCGCTTTGATGCGCCCGTCCAACTCCTGGATGTACTCAAGGACGTTCATCACCTGGCAGCGAATGAGCATCTCACCGCGACGCGCGATATTAAAGTATGCCTGCATACGATCCATATCGCGCGCATACACATCCTGAAAACTGGTGACTCCCATGGAGGCGAATTTGGCTTGCGGGTTCAGAATGCTCATTTCCATCGTCTTCACGTCAAGCAAGTCTGAGGGCCACAATCGGCGGAAACGATCCATCGCGGGGTGATTCAGCACTGTGCCACTGGGTTCGCCGTTTGCCTCGCGCAGGAAACGACCGTTACCTGGGTCAGGCGTGCTTGCATTCACGCCCGCCATTTCAAGAGCCAGACTGTTGACCACTGCCATGTGTCCGCCCTGGTTGATCAGCATAACGGGATGTTTCGGCGAAATCGGATCGAGGTCGTGCTTGGTCGGATTGCGTCCATCAAATGTGACCCATCCCGCGCCAGCCACCCAATTGCCGGGCGGCGTCTTGGCGATCCATTCGGCAACCTTCGCCTGCATCTGCGCGATAGTGAAGACAGCGGGCCAGCTCACATCGACGTACGCGGTGCCGAGGAGACCGCAGGCGCTCAAGTGGCAGTGCGCGTCGATCAACCCAGGAGTCACGGTGCGCCCGCGCAGGTCAATGATTTTTGTGCTTGCTCCGGACACGCCGCGCACAGCCTGCTCCTCGCCGACAAGCAGGATCCGCCCTTTCTTGATGGCAAGTGCTTTCACTGCGGTACGCTTGGCCTCCATGGTGACGATGTTCCCGTTTACCAGGATGGTATTGGCAACTTCACCCGGTGCCAAAGTGGGGGGTGGTTGAACCGTGGGGTTGACCCGCGTTGGGACTGCCGTCAACTCAGCCAACTTTGAGCCGCGACATCCGGCCAAGGTAGCTCCGGCCAACGCTAATCCACCAAGTTTGAGAAAGTCTCGGCGGGTCAATCGGTGCGCATGATTCTGGCACATGGTGTCTGTCTCCTCTCCTTGCCCAACAGGGACAGTCAAGAACCATCAGTGGATTTATGCCGAATGCATTTCGAACTAACTTGCCCTCGGATCAAGTTTTCAGTCAGCACAGCGGAAAGCAGCCACTCCAATTCACTCTGGCTTGCGAATCTTCCGTGAAACCGCATCTTCATAGTCATCGCCCTTCCGCCTGGATGTTTGCGGCGGGGCATGGAATGGGTCATTCGCGGAGTGTCCGCAATCACTCTGCGCGATGCGAAATTGACTACAGGGATTGGCAATTTGGAAATCAAAAAGCACCGGCTGTGGACGCACGCAAAACGTCAAACAGCAAGTGCTTGGACTTGGGAGCAATCGATATTCAATTGGAATGACGGCAAACGACTAATCGTCATTCGCTCACTTCCCATTGGAAGCGCAATGAACAGAGCCTGCCGCAGATCAGAAACTAGCTGGATCCTATAAACACATTATACACCCATTTGTCAAACAACCCGCGTGGCTTGTGAACGCGCGTTGAGTATGCTACAATCACGATGAAACAAGTGCATTCAACGGCGTAAAATTCGGCGCGAGTTGCGGAAGCAATTGCCACGTGCGATACAACGCCAGCGCCCACAGCAATGTGCCCGCAATGCCATAATGAAACGTGATGGCGGAAAAGAAAGTGAGCGGATTGCCTAGACTGACGCCGACAAAGCGCGGCGCGTCAAGCGGGAACAAGTACGCTCTTTCCAACCTGTGCGCGGTGAGCGCATTGTTGCCGTTCAACTGATCGAGTTTTTGTTCGAGTGCGCGAGCGTATCGCCGCGCAAAGAGGATGAAATGGAAATGAAACGCTGTGTTGGCCGAAAACCCCATCCGTCATGAGTTTGACTCCGCCGGAACACTGGATCCAATCCGCTGGTAGTTTTTGATAGCTTTTCCAGAGTCAAACTTGTGTCCACCCTCTTGCATCTACTTGCTCAATTTTTCATCGGCTTATGTTCTTTTCTTGAGCAACTTTTCTTCCACCTCACCCAACTTGCGACCTTAGCAGGTCCTATCCTGGCTACGCCGCTCACACCTGTTCTGACTGGTACGGATTACCTCACCCGGGTCTCCTCACATCCGAACCAGGTGGCCGGAGGAGTGTTACTCTGGATCATCAGCGCTTTTACAAGTGTCGGCATAGCCATCTCGTTGTATCCGGTCCTGAAGGAGCGGAATGCGGGCTTGGCTCTCGGATCTGTCGTCTTCAGGACTATTGAGGCGGCCTTTTACATGGTCGTGATCGTGTGCCTGATGTCCCTGCTGACACTCGGCCAGCAGTTCACAACAGCGGCAGCTGCCGATCGTACATCGCTTCAGGCTATCGGCGATTTGTTGGTGAGCATACGCGACCACGCCGGGCTGGTGGCGGTGTTCGCCTTCTGCCTGGGTGCATTTATGTACTACTACCTGTTCTTCCAATCACGGCTCATTCCCCGATGGCTGTCGGGCTTCGGTATCGTCGCGATCATCCTGATGATGGCGGCTTGCGTGTTGGCC
>JAKANW010000273.1 GCA_021823555.1 Chloroflexota bacterium | reverse complement strand
TCATGGCCGCGTACAACAAGGTCAACGGCATCTTTGCTTCGGAACATCACTACCTGCTGAACGAAATTCTCAAAGACGAGTGGGGCTTCGAGGGCCTGGTCGTCTCAGACTGGGGCGCGGTGCGCGACCGGGTGGCCGCATTAAAAGGCGGGCTGGATTGGGAAATGCCCGGCCCGCAGGAACGCCGCGTCAAGGCGGTTGTGGAAGCTGTCCGATCCGGCGAACTGGACGAGGCCGTGCTGGATGAATCCGTCCGTCGCATCCTGAACATCGTTTTCAAGGCCAAAGAGACACCTAAAACCGGAACCTTCGATGTGGATGCGCATCACGAACTGGCGCACAAAGTTGCCAGTGAAGGCATGATTTTGCTCAAAAACAATGGACTCCTTCCGCTCAACGGCCAGCAGCATATCGCAGTGATCGGCCGCGCGGCAGAAAATGCCCATTTCCAAGGCGGCGGCAGTTCGCACATCAACCCGACCAAGGTGGCGGTGCCGTTCAACGAGTTCAAGGCGCAAGCTGGGAACTCCGAAGTTACCTATGCCGAAGGCTATCCCACGGACAATTCCTTTCGCCAGGATTTGATCGACCAGGCTGTGGCGCTTGCCCAAGCCGCGGATGTGGCCGTGCTCTACATCGCTCTGCCCACCTTCAAAGAATCTGAGGGCTACGACCGTGCCGATCTCGACCTGACCGAACAGCAGGTGACGCTGATCAAAGCCGTTGCCAAAGTTCAGCCCAACACGGTGGTCGTGCTCAACAACGGCGCTCCAGTGGCCATGAGCGAATGGACCGATGATGTGGCCGCGGTGCTCGAAGGTTGGATGATGGGGCAGGCCGGCGGCATCGCCATTGCGGACGTGCTGTTTGGCAAGGTCAACCCGTGCGGCAAACTGGCCGAGACCTTCCCGCTCAAACTGGCCGACACCCCCGCCTATCTCAATTGGCCGGGCGGCGCGGGCGAAGTGCGCTACGGCGAAGGTTTATTCATTGGCTATCGCTATTACGACGCCAAGCAAATTCCGGTTCAGTTCCCGTTCGGGCACGGCTTGAGCTACACCACATTCGAATACAGGCACGCCAACGCCTCGGCGGAAAATTTCAAGGATGTGGACGGCGTGACGGTCAGCGTGGATGTAACCAACACCGGCAAGGTCGCGGGCAAGGAGATCGTCCAGGTGTACGTTCACGATCAGAAGTCCGGTTTGGTGCGGCCCGAAAAAGAATTGAAAGGCTTTGCCAAAGTTGCACTCCAACCGGGCGAGACGAAGACTGTCTCCATCCCATTGGATTTTCGCGCCTTTGCCTACTACCATCCCGAATACAGACAGTGGATCACCGAAGACGGCGGCTTCGACCTGCTAATCGCGGCCTCCGCGGCGGACATCCGCCAGATGTTGACGGTCACGCTCGAATCGACCCTGAAACTGCCCTGCATTCTCGACAGGGAATCCACCGTCCGCGAGTGGCTGGCCGACCCGCGCGGCAAGGCGGTGTTTGGCCCAATGTATGCCATGATGGAAACAGAGGCCCGCAAACGCTTTGGCGGCGGCGACGAACGCTACGGCAACGAAGGCGCCATCGGTATGGACATTATGGACATGTTCAATGACATGCCGCTGGTCAGCGTGCTGATGTTCCAGCAGAACGCGCTGCCCGTGCATCCCGAAGACATGGTGGCTGGATTCTTAAAACAAGTTCACAGCATGCCTTGAATCGTTTTGTCGAACAAAGAGAGGAAAGATGACACTCACACGTAAACTCGGAAGATCGGGGATCGAGATCAGCGCCCTCGGCATGGGCTGTTGGGCGATTGGCGGTCCCTTTTGGACCGGCGAGACGGCGCTGGGTTGGGGCGAAGTGGACGACAACGAATCCATCCGCGCCGTCCAGCGCGCCCTGGAATTGGGCGTGACCTTTTTTGACACCGCCAATGTGTACGGAGCCGGTCATAGCGAACGCGTGCTGGGGCGCGCCCTTGCTGGCCAACGCGGCAAGGTGGTGATCGCCACCAAATTCAACGCGGTCTTCGACGAAACCACCCGCCAGGTTACCGGCGCGGACACGTCACCGGTGGGCATCCGCAAGGCGTGCGAAGATTCCCTGCGGCGGTTGAATACCGACTACATTGACCTGTACCAATTTCACGACAACGGTTTTCCACCCGAACAGGCTCAGCCGGTCCGCGACACGCTCGAAGAGTTGGTCAAAGAAGGCAAGATTCGCGCCTACGGATGGAGCACCGACTTTGCCAAGAGCGCGGAATTTTTTGCGCAGGGCGAAAAGTGCACCTCCATCCAGCTTCAATTGAACGTGTTCGAGTCCAACCCGGACGTGCTGGCGGTCTGCGAAAAATATGACCTGGCCGCCATCAACCGCGGTCCGTTGGCGATGGGCCTGCTCACGGGAAAATACACCGCCGAGACGAAACCGTCCATTGACGATGTGCGCGGCCTGAAAAGCCCAGACTGGATGAAATACTTCAAAGACGGCCAGCCCAACCCCGAATTCCTGAAGCGGCGCGAGGCCGTGCGTGATATTCTCACCAGCGGCGGACGGACGGTTGCCCAAGGTGCGTTGGCTTGGCTGTGGGCGCGCAGTCCCAAGGCCATTCCCATTCCAGGCTTCCGCACGGTGGCGCAAGTGGAGGAGAATTGCCGGGCGATGGAGTTCGGCCCGTTGGACGCGGCCCAAATGCGTGCAATCGATTCGATTTTGGGACGTTAGCATGTCAACCCCTTTCACGCTCGGCGTAAATTATTGGCCGCGTAAAAAGGCCATGTATTGGTGGAGCAATTTCGACGCGGGCGAAGTCCGCGAAGAATTTACCGTGATTCATGACCTCGGCTTGAATGTTGTTCGCTTGTTTTTGTTGTGGGATGATTTTCAGCCCGAACCAACCAGTGTTGCCAAAGACAAGCTCGATAATCTGGTGAAGGTTGCCGACATCGCCTCCGACCATGGCCTCGGCCTCGACGTGACCTTCTTCACCGGCCACATGAGCGGCCCCAATTGGAGTCCGCGCTGGCTGTTGGGCGGCGACCTGCCGCCCGTGGCGCATCGGGCCTGGCTGCGCGATGTGGTCAGCGTGGGGAAAAAGACTGACCAGGGCTACCGCAACATGTTCCATGATGAAATGGCTTTGAACGCCTCGCGGCTCTTGCTGAAAACGGTGGTCGGTGCGCTCAAAGATCATCCCGGCATTTGGATGTGGAACCTCGGCAACGAGCCGGACCTGTTCGCCTGGCCGAATTCATCGGACTCGGGTGCGGCCTGGGTGAAGGAAATGGTCGGCTTGATCAAATCCATTGACCCGAAACATCCTGTCACACTTGGCCTGCACGGCGACGGCCTCCACCGCGACAACGGCCTGCGTATCGACAAGGTCTACGCCCAGACGGACGTGGCCGTGATGCACTCGTATCCCATGTACACACCGTGGGCGCGCCATCCGCTCGACCCCGATTTTGTCCCGTTCACCTGCGCAGTCACCTCGGCGCTGTGCGGTAAGCCCGTGTTAATGGAGGAGTTCGGCGGCTGCACGGCCCAGCCCGGCCAGTCAAGTTACGTCTGGAAGTGGACCGAGACCAATGGCCGCGAGCGTGAACAATTCATGGCGAGCGAAGAGGAATTCGCCGAATACATTCGACAGGTGCTTCCCAACTTGCAGGACAGCGGTGCGACCGGCGCAATGCTCTGGTGCTACGCCGATTACGTCCCGGAACTGTGGGACGTGCCGCCCTGCCAGAACGCGCGGCACGAGCGTTTCTTCGGCCTGGTTCGCCCAGATGGTTCGCTCAAACCCCACGCAAAAGTCATTCAAGAGTTTGCCAGAACCAAACCGCAGGTTAAGCCCATCTCAGAGTATGCGCGCATCTCTATCGACGCGGACGAGTTCTATCGCCAGTCTGTACCGCCCGCTACCCCCTTGCCCAATCTTTATCGAACCTATCTCGCCCAAAAGGGCGCTTGAAATTCCTGGAGGCCGCCATGCGTTTTGGTCACTTTGACGATGAACGGCGCGAGTACGTCATCGAACGCCCCGACACGCCCCTTCCGTGGATCAACTACCTCGGCAGCGAAAATTATTTCGGTTTGATTTCCAACACCGCGGGCGGCTACTCCTTTTACAAAGATGCCCGCCTGCGGCGTCTAACGCGTTACCGCTATAACAACGCGCCGTTGGATCTGGGTGGACGCTACATTTACCTGCGCGACGACGACCCGCATCCGGCCGGACCTCGGGCCTGGTCCCCCTCGTGGATGCCGACTCGCACCCCGTTGGATTCCTACGAATGCCGCCACGGAATGGGTTACACCATCATTACGTCGCGGCTGGCGGGTATCGAATCACAGACGCGTTACTTCGTCCCGCTGGGCGACAGCCTCGAAATCTGGGAACTGACGCTCACCAACCAGCGCGCCGCGCCCGCGGACCTGTCTGTATTTGCCGCGGTTGAATTTGCCTTGTGGGATGCCAACGACGACGCCACAAATTTCCAGCGCAATTACTCCATTGGTCAAGTGGAGATAGATTTCCCCTCTCCCTTTGAGAGAGGGGTTAGGGGTGAGGCCGCCGTCATTTACCACAAAACCGAATACCGCGAACGCCGCGACCATTTCGCTTACTTCGCTTGCTCCGAACCGCTAGCAGGCTGTGACACCGACCGCGAAGCCTTTCTCGGTCCCTACCGGGGCTGGGATTCGCCTTGGGTCGTGGAAGCCGGCCAGACGTCAAATTCGGAGGCGCATGGCTGGCAGCCGATCGCGGCACAGCAGGTCAAAGTCCAGTTACAGCCGGGTGAGCAGAAGAAGATTATCTTCCTGCTGGGGTATCACGAAAATCCAAAAGATCGGAAATTTGATCCGCCCGATTCGCAGACCATCAACAAGCGCACGGTGCTGCCGATCATTGCGCGTTATTTGAAGGCCGAGGAAGTGGAGAAAGCATTTGCCGCGCTGCGAAACTATTGGGATGGTTTGCTGGGAAAGTACACAGTGACCACGCCCGACGTGCACACGAACCGCATGGTCAATATTTGGAACGCCTACCAGACCATGATCGCGTTCAACATGAGCCGTTCGGCTTCGTACTTCGAGAGCGGCATCGGACGCGGCATGGGCTTCCGCGACTCGAACCAGGATTTGCTCGGTTTCACGCACCTGATTCCCGCACGCGCCCGCGAGCGGATTTTGGATTTGGCCGCCACGCAACTGCCAACCGGTGGCGCGTACCATCAATACCAGCCGTTGACCAAGCGCGGCAACAACGATGTTGGTTCGGGCTTCAACGATGACCCG
>JAKANW010000272.1 GCA_021823555.1 Chloroflexota bacterium | reverse complement strand
CGGCTTCCTCCAGACCTTGCCTCACGACAACGCCCTTGCCTTCCGCTAATGGTTGGTGCAATCAACCTCCATAAGGGTCTTTCACCCTCTAGCCATCGCCCATGCTGGGCGCACACAAAAAATCTCCCGCCATGCAAGCGGGAGATTTTCGTTATAATGCGCTCCATGCAAATCCCCGACCAACTCATCACCCAAGCGGAATTGCGCCGCAACACTGGCGAACGCGGCTCGCGGATATGGATCGCGCGCGAAGGCGTCGTTTACGATGTGACCGATTGCCCCAAGTGGCACACTGGCCTGCACGAAAACCTGCACTTCGCAGGCCAGGACTTAACCGACGAATTCCCCGAAGCCCCACACAAGGATGAAGTCTTCAAACGCGATTGCGTAAAGATCGTCGGCAGGCTTGCCCTGAGCTAGTCGAAGGGTTGAAACGCTTGCAGGTTTGAAAGATAAAACCTGCAAACGCTTCAACTTTCAAACCTTCCAACCTAAAACCTTCCAACCCCCCAAAAGGCAACCATACACATGTCAACTTTGAAATGGTGGCAGACCGCCCTCTTTTATCAGATTTACCCGCGCTCCTTCGCCGATGACAATGGAGATGGCATCGGCGATTTCAAGGGCATGACCGAAAAGCTCGATTACCTCAAAGACCTCGGTGTGGACGCCGTCTGGCTTTCCCCGCATTTCCCCTCCCCAAACCGGGATTGGGGCTACGACATCTCGGACTATTGCAACGTCGCGCCTGAATATGGTACGCTGGATGACTTCAAGGCCTTCCTCGATGAGGCCCACAAGCGCGGCATCCGCCTCATCCTGGACCTGGTGCTGAATCACACCTCCGATCAGCATCCCTGGTTCCTAGAGTCCAAATCCAGCCGCGATAATCCCAAAGCCGATTGGTATGTGTGGATGGATGGACTCCCCTCTCCTAATGGGAGAGGGGCCGGGGGTGAGGTGCCCAACAACTGGCAATCCTGCTTCGACGGCCCCGCCTGGACCTACGTCCCCGAACGCGGCCAGTACTACTATCACTACTTCATGAAGCAGCAGCCCGATCTGAACTGGCGCAACCCTGCCGTCAAGCAGGCCATGTGGGACGCAGCTCGCTTCTGGCTCAACCTCGGCGTGGACGGCTTCCGCCTGGACGCGCTCGGCACCATCTACGAGGATCCCAATCTCACCCCACACACCGTCGCCATGACTCTTGCAGAACTGCGTCACTTCTCGGATACCGCAAAGACTCCAGCCGAGATCAAACTCAAGGAAAAATACTGGCATGAGATGTTCAAAAACCAATGGGGCGGCCCCGGCCTGCATGATCTGATGAAGGAACTGCGTGCCGTCCTCGATGAATACAACGGCGACCACATGTTGGTGGGCGAGGACGACAACATCGCCTACATGGGAAATGGGAACGATGAACTGCAACTCGTCTTCAACTTCCCGCTCATGCGGACCGAACGCCTCACCCCGCCCTTTATCCGGGCCAACCAAAAAGAGCGTTTGACTCAACTGGATGCGCTTCCCGTTAAGGGCTGGCCCTGTAACACTCTCGGCAACCACGACTCGTCCCGCATCTACACCCGCTACGGCGACAAAGTCCACGATGCCGAACTGGCCCGTCTCAACGCCGCGCTGGTGCTTACCCTCAAAGGGACGCCGTTCATCTACAACGGCGAAGAGATCGGCATGGCCGACCTGATCATCACCGACCCGACTCAATTGCGCGACACCATGGCTACCTGGTATTACGATCAACTGGTGAACGAACTGAAGGTTGACCCCGCCGAAGCCGCCCTGCGCGCCGGGGAGATGACCCGCGACAAAAACCGCACGCCCATGCAATGGACAGGCGCCGCCAACGGCGGCTTCTCCCCAGCCAGTGTAGAGACCTGGCTGCCAATCCATCCCAATTTTGCCGAAGGCATCAACATCAAGGATCAGCAGGATAATCCTTCTTCGCTGCTTAACTACTATAAACGTCTGATCCATGTCCGCAAGTTTACACCGGCGCTGATCGAGGGCGAGTACACGCCGCTGGCCGTCCGCTCCAAGGAGTATTTTGCCTTCCTGCGCGCCACTCGCGTTGAGCAGAGCCGTAGGTCGAGTAGGGCGGCGTTCTCCCGACCATATCGAGACCAAGCGGAGACGAAACGCAATCGGGATCAAACCGTCCTCGTTGTGCTCAACTATTCCGACCAGCGCCAGGAACTCAACCTGAAAGTCAAGGGCTTCAAGAACGCGCACATCCTGTTTTCTTCTGCGGGGCGCGGCAAAGAGGAAGTTTCCCTGTCCAATTTGAGCGCGGGTGCGTTCGAAGTATTGATCGCCGAGCTTCAACCATGAAAGTCCGCAGCCGGAAACCAGGCAAACACCCACCCATGCAACGCTTCGCCACCCTGTGCGGGCGCGTCATCCAGAGCGATCCGAGCTACTTTCCGCAGGCCGAATATCGCGGCAGGACCATCTATCTGTGCACCAGTTTCTGCCGCGAGGCCCTGCTGGCCGACCCCGACCGCTTTTACGCGGCGCATCGAAAACACAAACCGGTCACACCGGGATGCAGATGAAATTTTTTCAGCCAGGCGACGCCGTTCTCTTGCGCGGCGTGTACAACGGATGCCCGACGTACGTTCAATCGGTGCGGGTGATCCACGATACGCCCCAGGAAACTGCGTTGCTTGTCTGGCCAGGTGCGGAGTGTATGACGCCCGCCGGTTACATCCGCAACGGCCACAACGGAGGCTGGGACCGCTGGGGCGAGACCCTGGCCGGGACTCTTGGCTTGCAAAAATATATCTGGCACACCAACCGCTTCCTGATCCTGTTGGAGCCGGAAAAATATTTCTCCACCATCTACATGTGGGAAGCCGCCAGCGACGCGTTCTTCTGTTATTACATCAACTTCCAACTGCCCTTCCGCCGCACACGCCTGGGCTTTGACACTCTCGACCTCGACCTGGATATCGTGATCGAACCATCCTATGATTGGCAGTGGAAAGACGTGGAGGAATACCAACATGGAATTAATGCAGGCGGGATACAATTGGACTGGGTAAAGGAAGTCGAGCTTGCCCAAGCAGAGGTATTCACCCGCCTGGAGAAGCGCCTTTACCCACTGGATGGAACCTGGCTGGCTTGGCGTCCCAATCCGGATTGGTCCCCGCCAAAGCTGCTGGAGGATTGGAGCGCGGCTTGAATTTAGTGGTGATTGGAGTTCCCATGATTACCCCTCAAAAAGCGATCTATTACGAACGATATGAGTTCAGGAAATGGGAGTCGCACGCTGCCGAGACCATCGTCGAAACCCCCGTTTCATTAACGGTCAACAGCCAGGTCTGGTTGACCTTCATGTGTACGCCCATCCACCTGGAGGCGATGGCAGTGGGATTTCTCTTCAACGAGGGCGTCATCAACAACATAGAGGAAGTCGCGGATGTGCGTGTCTGCGAGCACGGCGACAACGTGGACGTGTGGCTGAACCACGAAGCGCAGCAGCCTGAGTCCTGGCGGCGCACTTCGGGTTGCACCGGCGGCGTGACCGCGGTGGACCTGCTCGCCCGGCCGGATGTCTCGTTTAACGGCGACCAGCCCAAAGTCCCGCCCGAGGCGATTGGGAATCTGGTGGATACCCTGACAAAATCCCAGCAGCTTTACCGCGAGACCGGCGGAGTCCACTCATCGGCTTTGAGCGACGGAGAGAAGATCCTGATCCTGGCCGATGATATCGGCCGGCACAATACACTGGACAAGATCGCCGGGCTATGCCTGATGAAGAATCTCTGGCCGGAAACGCGCATCCTGATCACCACCGGGCGCATCAGCTCAGAGATGCTGCAAAAAGCGGCGCGCCTGGGCGCGCCGATCCTGATCTCGCGCACGTCGCCCAGTTCGCTTTCGATTGAGATGGCCGAACGGTATGGGATCACACTGATCGGCTATGCAAGGACGAATCGTTTCAACGTTTACACTCACCAAGAACGGATCATGAACGGAAGCAGGAGCCTATGATAAAACTCATCCCCATGCAGCCTGAAGACTTTACGGCCTACCTCGAGCCGGCCATCGCCGAGTACGCACAGGAACATGTCAAGAACGGTACCTGGCTGCCCGAAGAGGCGTTGGAAAAATCGCGCCAGCAAATCACCGGTTTGTTGCCGGACGGTTTGAATTCCAAGGGCGAACACCTTTACACCATCTTCGACGACAACGCCCAACGAAAGCTCGGCATGTTGTGGGTCGAAGTAGCAGATGCGCCGCGCCGCCGCGCATTTATTTACGACTTCATCATCAAAGAGGAATTCCGCGGCCAGGGCTTCGGTAAACAAGCGCTGGCCGCGCTGGATGAGACGCTCATTTCCATGGGTGTGGAATCCGTCGGCCTGCACGTCTTCGCCCATAACATAAACGCGCTGGAACTCTATAAGAAAGCGGGCTTCGAGATTACCAATCTCCACATGCGCAAAACCTACGACCAAAAATAATACGGTACAATCATCCGCATGTCTCGAATTGTCTTTTGCCTGTTGGCGCTGACGCTGGCGTTTTCCGCTTGCGCGCCCGCCGCGTCCGTTCCCAGTCCCTATCCAACCTACGATCCTTTTCTTCCAGCGGATGGAAACAGCGCGCCCATTCAATCTGTGGATATCCCGCCTCAACCCACCCGGACGCCTGGTCCGACCCCAACGCGCGCTCCCCTGTCTGTGACGTTGCCCCCGCCACGCGACCCGAACGCGCCTGTCCTTACCCCCACGCCTGATGCGCTGCGTAGCCTGCCCACCCCGCGCAAGGACGCGGAACAATACGTTGTCCAATCCGGCGACACGCTTGGAAAGATCGCGCAACAATATGGCGTCAGCGTGGAGACACTCATGCAGGCCAACAGCCTGGCTGATCCCAACCTGCTGACCGTTGGCGCGACGCTGGACATCCCGGCGCCCCAACCGGGAGAGGCTGGCCCCTCCTTCAAGATCATCCCTGATTCGGAATTGGTCTACGGCCCGGCCAGCGCGCTGTTCGATGTGGCTGGCTTTGTTCAAAGCAAGGCTGGTTATCTTTCCGGCTATACGGAAGATGTGAACGGGGAAACCCTATCGGCTGCGCAAGTGATCACCCTGGCAGCACAAAATTACTCGGTCAACCCGCGCCTGCTGTTGGCCCTGATCGAATACAAAAGCGGCTGGGTCACAAAGGCAGAGGTATCCAGCACCGATTATCCGCTTGGCTTCGTGGAACCCAATCACACCGGTTTATATCACCAGTTGACCTGGGCGGCCAATGAACTCAATCGCGGTTTTTATCTCTGGC
>JAKANW010000271.1 GCA_021823555.1 Chloroflexota bacterium | reverse complement strand
TCTTTATCGTCGCATAAATAGATCACATCCAAACTCAGCGGCGGACGCGGCGGCAATAGATGATAAATCTTCCCATCCTGTTCATATCCCACTGCCAGTACGGACATCTCCACCGGCACGATGCGACGTTCGCGGTTGTCCTTCATCACTTCATCGCTGACGTTATCCGCCGTGACGAGCTGGCGCACCAGACCGTCATCGTCAATGTGGATGTCATAGATGATGCCAAAGATTTGATAAGTATCCGTCAACGGCGCACGGACTAATGCTCCAAACGATGGCGCGTCCAATTGATTGACGCGGCATCCCGCGATGAAGCCCGTCGTCCCTGCGCGCAGGAGCCGTCCGATTTCGATGGGTTGAGTCATATCCTATCCTCCCGTCATTGAGAGGGCGCTCTTGTTCTTCGCCCGAAGCAATCTCCCTCAACGTGTTGGGAATTGCTCCGTCGGGACCCCGAAAAACACCGGGGCAGGCGAGCACTCTTCTCGCAATGACGATTATTTACGTGTTCTTCCCTGCAAATCCTTCGCGGACTGTTTGTACGAGCCTTCGTCAACCTCTTCGTTATTGCGGCGCAGTTCCAGCGCCAGCAATTGCTCAATCTGTTGCTTCTCTTCCTGTTTAACCACCGCGGTTTCGTGGGCGCGATGCAGCAGGTACGGATACGGCTTGCTGCCCATCATGCGGCATTGCTCAACCAGCACCGCGTGCAGCAAATTCAACTTCTCCCGGTCATCTATCACCCAGCGCGGGATCTCGACGCGCACCGGCCAGGGATGTTCCTCATTGCCAACGTTCAGATAAAAAAAGTGAAGTTCCAGTACGCCTTTGTAGTTTTTCTCAGAACTCGATTGGATCTTGAAAACTGCGGACCTATGATTGGGTGGTAATAGCTGAAACAAAGTATTTTTATAGCCGAACAGCCAGCGATCTGTTATATGTTTCAAAGGTGGAGCGTTTCGAAGACTTTCCAGATCATCGGGAATAGTTGCTTGAGCCAATTCAAGCAGCTTGATGACTAGATTCGATGATGGTTTGTCAATATAGCCTGCTGTTACAATTCCATTCGAATGCAATCGTGAAAGTACAGTAATGTACTTATCAACTGTCTGTTGATAGATTTTTATGTTTTCTATATCTCTGGCGCGGAAAATTTCTAGTGTTCCATCTGTGAAAGACACAATCGAATCAGTTGTACCTTTGCTGAGTTTCTCGATTATGCTTCTTTCGCTCAAATCCCTTTTTAGTGCAACACCCCCGTCAGTGGTCAAGCCATTATCTTCTATGGCGTCACCATAGAAAAGTTCTGTCTCGGTATACACATCGGGCGTTTCACCAGAATTTGGCTTCATCATGATTGCACCGACATTAATCACACAGAATTGAACAGGATCATGCCTATCGGCGACGCTCTGCGACCCATCCGCGGCGATCAGCGTAGCGACCCTGTGGGGGAGTGTGGCATCCATAACGGAGGCAGGTGCGGGGTAGGAGGAGTCGAGCGGCTCATTCAGCGGGACCGCGCAGCGGATGTTCGCGTCGGCTGCTTTGGCGGAATCCACTTTCGAGCGCAGGAAGTCCAGTTCAGACGCGTAGGTATCGAGCAGGTTGCGAGCGGAGGCTTGCGCCTCTTCTTTCTTCTTCCGTCTTTCCTTCGCTCCCTGTCCGATCTCTTTGATGCGGGTGTAGATTTGCTGATAGTCTATTGGCATATCACAGCCTGAGCGGGTAGAACATTTGTATCAGGATTGTACCGATAAACTGGCTAAAATACAAGCATGGCGCGAAGCGTGCGGCGCGGGAACTTTTTATGAGCGTTAGCGTCATTTCGCTGTGAGAAACCAACGCATTTACAAGGAGTTGAAATGAAATCCAAATCCATTCTCGTGACGATCATCCTGGCGCTGGCCGTGACGCTGAGCGCCTGCGGCCCGGCTGCCATCAACCAGGCGGCGTCCGCGCCCCAACGTACGCTTAACGTGAACGGCACCGGTGAGGCGAGCATGACGCCCAATATCGCTTATATTTACCTGGGCGTCCACACCGAGAATGCCAGCGCCTCCGACGCGGTGGCCGAGAACAATGCCCAGACACAGAAGGCGATTGATGCCCTCAAGGGCTTCGGCATTGACCCGAAGGATATCCGCACCACCAATTTCAGCATCTACCCATCGCAGAAGTATGATGCCAATAACCAGCCAACCGGCACGACTTACATGGTGGACAACACCGTCTACGTGACAGTGCGCAACCTGGCCAAGCTCGGCGACCTGCTCGACATGGTCATCAAGTCCGGCGTCAACACCGTCAACAGCATCCAGTTCGACGTGGCTGACAAGACCAGCGCGCTCAAGCAGGCCCGCGACGAAGCGGTCAAGGATGCCCAAAACCAGGCCCAAGAATTGGCCGCCGCGGCCGGTGTGAAACTCGGCGACGTGCAGTCCATCAGTTTCTTCGACAACATCCCCACTCCGCAGGTGGATGGTAAGGGCGGCGGGGGCGCGGTAACGATGCAAGCCGCCGTGCCGATCCAGCCTGGCCAACTGACTTTGACGGTGACCGTCAGCATGACCTACGAGATCAAGTAACCGCTTCATTCTGGACCCCCGAACCCGTTCCCGTTATAAGGAGCGGGTTCTTTGTTTTTGCCCCCTCCGCCCTTCGGGCGGAGGGGGCAGCATTATAATCCCCCCATCTTTCCCAAAGGAGTTTCCTCCCATGCTTACAGTTGGATACATTGGTCTTGGCCTGATGGGAAAATCCATCGCCCGGAATATTCTCAAAGCTGGCTTTCCTCTCGTTGTTCACAACCGTTCGCAGGCGGCTGTGGATGAACTCGGCGTTGAAGGTGCGAAAGCGGCAGGCTCCCCCAAAGAAGTGGCGGAACAAGTGGATGTGGTCTTTACCAATCTGCCGGATACACCCGATGTCGAAAAAGTAGCCCTCGGTGAAAACGGCATCATCGCCGGCGCGCACAATGGATTGGTCTTTGTGGACAACTCCACCATCAAGCCTGCCGCGGCGCGTCACATCGCGGCAGAACTGGCGAAGAAAGGAGTGCTGTCGCTGGACGCGCCCGTCTCTGGCGGGGACATCGGTGCACGCAACGGCACGCTGACCGTCATGGTCGGCGGCGAAGCCTCTGCGCTGGAGAAAGTCATGCCGATATTACAGGCCATGGGCAAGACCATCACCCACGTCGGCGGGGCGGGCGCGGGACAGGTGGCCAAGGCAGCCAACCAGATCATGGTGGCAGCGCAGATGGTGGCCATGGGCGAACTGCTGATCTTCTCGAAGAAGGCCGGCGTGGACCCGCGCAAAGTGGTGGACGCCATCAAAGCCGGCGCGGCCCAGTGCTGGACTCTGGATGTCAAGCCGCCGCGTCTGTTCGACGGGGATCGCAATCCAGGGTTCAAGGCGCGCATGCAACTCAAAGATTTGAAGATTATCCTGGAAACCGCGCGTGAGTATGATATCCCGCTTTCTTCCACCGAAGAGAATGCCCGCCTCTTCCAGCAGATGATCGAGCAGGGCATGGGCGAACTGGATAATTCGGCAGTGCTCGGCGTGATCGAGAAACTGGCAGGGGTTGGGATTTTGGATTGATATGAAAAGATATTGGCCTACCCTTAGCGATTACATTTTGATTGCCCTCGGCGCTTCGATACAGGCGCTGGCGCTGCGCCTGTTCCTGATCCCTGCGGAACTGGCCAGCGGCGGTGTGAGTGGCATTGCTCAACTGCTCAACCATTTCACGGGCTGGCCGATTGGCGTGATGGTCCTGGTGGGCAATATCCCTCTGTTCCTGCTGGGCTGGCGTTTCCTGGGTGGGCCACGCTTTGCTTTTCGGACCGCCTTTGCGGTGGTTGTGTATTCTCTCGTCACAGACCTGTTGCCCCATTTGCATGCCTTCATGTCGGGCGGGGCTGCCGAACGCCTGATTGCTGACCTGCATGGCGACCTGTTCCTGAATTCCCTGTATGGCGCCATTGTCAGCGGTGTGGGCTACGGACTGGTCTACCGCGCCCGCGGCACCAGTGGCGGCTCGGACATCCTGGCCCGCATCCTGAATTTCTGGCGCGGTGTGCCGATGACGCAGAGTTACCTGATGGTGGATTCAGCGGTCATCCTGTCGGCGGGATTTGTCTTCGGCTGGAAACAGGCCCTGTACGCCATCATCACCCTTTACGTCAGCGGCCTGGTCTCCGAGACCACGCTGGAGGGATCGGGTACCGTCCGCACGGCGATGATCGTCACCCAGCAGCCGGACCTCGTTGCGAAGCGGGTCCTGGACGAACTGGTACGCGGCGTGACTTTCCTGCACGGCGAGGGCGCCTATACGGGCGCGGAGCGTCCCGTACTGTATTGCGTCATCAGCCGCGCCGAAGTGGCGCAGCTCAAGGTCATTGTTCATGAAAGCGACCCCGACGCCTTCATGGTCATCGGGGTCGCGCATGAAGCCCTGGGAGAAGGTTTCAGGCCGTTGAAACAGTAAATTGCAATATCACCCCTGCCACCAGCAGGAACTGCCCAGCGTGATACAGCGCGATATTCATCACCCGTCCATTTTTCATTGGGACGATGAACTTATTCCATGCCAGCACAATATCGGAGAGATAGAACAGGAACGCGCCGAGGGCGACCAGCACCGCTGCCATTCCATTCCAATACATGTTGGAGAGAGTCATCAGGGCCGAGAGCAGCATCAGGGAGATGACCACACCGTAGACCAACACCGGCACAGCCAGGCGTGATTCCCCCGCAGCGTGGACTCCTGCCAGGAGCCGCCGCATCACGCGCGCTGCACCGATGCCTACCATCACTGCCAGCAGCAAGGTCCATAGATTGATTGGTTGTAGTGGGGTATTGAATCCGACCAGGTACGCGAGGTGCGCCAGCAGGAACACAGCCAGCCCGAAAAGGAAAAAGCGGTCCAGCCATAATAGGAACACATCTCCGGCCAGGGAGAACAGGACTCCCAACCCAAACCAGGATGTTGCGCCCTTCAAGTTTGTTGCCATGAACAGCCAGGCAAACAGGAAAACCATCACTGCGGGCTTGGCACTGAATTCCAATTTTCGCCAACCTTTTGAAAGCGCCAACGCTTCCAGCCCCGCGAACACGATCGCCAACACGGGCAATGCGGCCATCCTCGCCTCCTTCTCCAAAGTCTCCCGACTTTGGATGATAGAAAGTCAGGAGACTTTCGATTCCCTATCTCTTTCCTTTTTTCTTCTTGATTTTATACCCAAATCTCTGCAGCGCATTCTCGTCCTTGCGCCACTCTTTCAACACCTTCACGCGCAGATCCAAAAA
>JAKANW010000270.1 GCA_021823555.1 Chloroflexota bacterium | reverse complement strand
ACCGCTTCCGCGACTTCGAATCGCTGCGGCGCATGCCGCTCATCCGGCGCATTGGCAACATGGGGTTGAGTTTCATGACCAAGGCCGCCAGCGGATATTGGACCTGTTTCGACCCGACCAATGGTTTCTTCGCCATTCGCACCGAAGTATTGGCCCGGCTCCCGCTGGAATGGATTGACCGCGGCTACTTCTTCGAGACCTCCATGCTCTCCCAGCTGTATTTACTGGATGCCTTCGTGATGGATATTCCCATTCCAGCTCGCTACCGCGGCGAGACCTCCAGCCTGTCCATCCGCCGCGTGTTGTTTGAATTCCCATACAAACTGCTGGCAACCTTCCTGCGCCGACTGACGCTAAAATATTACCTGTACGATTTTTCGATGATGTCGGTTTACCTGCTGGTCGGCGTTCCATTATTGCTTTTTGGCTTTATTTTTGGGAGCATAAAATGGATCCAGTACGCCGAGATTGGCGTGGCCGCCCCAACCGGCACGGTCATCCTGCCAACCCTGTCGCTCATCCTCGGCATCCAGTTCCTGCTCTCCGCCATCGAAATTGACATGAACTCCGTCCCACGCCAACCGTTAACGACCGCGCTGGAATGATCGGGAATACATAATTTCAGTTACTTCCTTTCACAACTTTACTGCGCTCCCACTTGCGTTTTTTCCGGGGGACTGTATACTTTTCTTATGGACGCTTTGCCGTACATACCGGGCACTCGATCCGCCAATCCCGGCCCGTTGACCCGCTTCCTGCCGCTGCTTGAAGAAGGGAGCGCGGCCACCTGGCTGGCGCGTCATGTCCCGGCTGGTAGCTGGCTGCTGGATCCCTTTGGATTTTCGCCGCGCCTCGTGCTGGAAGCAGCGCGTGCCGGGCATCGCCTGCTGGTCACAGCCAATAATCCCATCGCGCGCTTCCTGGTCGAGATGGCTGCCTCCGGACCGTCCGAGGCCGAACTGAAAGCCGCGCTGGCAGACCTGGCCGTATCCCGCAAGGGCGATGAACGTCTCGAAACGCACCTGCGGTCTCTTTACCTAACCTCCTGCGAAAAATGCGGAAGGGAGATTCAGGCGCAGGCCTTCCTGTGGCGCAAAGGCGAAGATGCGCCGTACGCGCGCGTGTATGAATGTCCGCATTGCGAGGATAGGGGCGAACGCATTGTCACTCCCGCGGACGTGGAACGCGCCCGGAGCATCACGAAGACCGCTGGCCTGCACCGATCGCGCGTGCTCGAACGCGTCGCGCCGGTCGGCGACCCTGACCGGGAATACGCTGAGGAAGCCTTGCAAGTCTACCTGCCGCGCGCCCTGTATGCCCTGGCCACGCTCATCAACCGCCTCGACGCGTTGGAGGTTACCCCGGAGCGCCGCCGTATCGTCACCGCTCTGGTGCTGGCTGCCTGCGATGCAGGCAACTCGCTGTGGGATGAGCGGGAGCGGCCTAAACAACTCAGTCTCTCGAACCAGTTTCGCGAGCAAAATATCTGGATGGCGCTGGAGGCGGCGATCGGCCTGTGGGCCGAGACCAGCTCAAAGGTCGTGTGTGAGGCGTGGCCGAAAAAAATTCCCGAGGGAGGCATCTGCCTGTTCGATGGCCGCTTGAAGGAGTTGGCCGCAGAAGTCCACAAGACGATTCCCATTGCAGTTGCCCTGGCGGCCATCCCGCGCCCCAACCAGGCCTTCTGGACTCTCTCGGCATTGTGGGCTGGCTGGTTGTGGGGGCGCGAGGCTGCCGAGCCATTCAAGATCGCGCTGCGCCGCCGCCGCTACGATTGGGCCTGGAATGCCACCGCGCTCAGTTCTGCTTTCCATCACCTGGCTGACCTTCTGCCCGCTGGCGCACAGGTCTTTGGCTTGCTGGCCGAGCCGGAGCCGTCCTTCGTCACATCCGCCCTCACCGCCGCCGACCTGACCGGATTCGATTTGAAGGGGCTGGCCCTGCGCACGGAGCAAGACCCGATGCAAATCCTTTGGACGCGCAGCGATGCGACCCGCTCCCCGTTCACGCGTGACTTTGAACCTGTCCGCCGTGCAATCAGCCTGTATCTCACCGAATGCGATGAACCCGCGTCCTACCTGCATGTCCATACTGCCGCGCTGACCGCATTGGCCGAGGCGCACATACTGAAGAATCCGCAGGAAGAATTTGACGAGGCCTTGCGCAAGACCAACAGCTTGATCGAAGCCGCACTGACGGGCGACGCGCGCTTCATCCACTACAGCACGGGCGAAGGCGTGGAAACGGGTCTGTGGGGCCTGCACGAGCCAGACCCCCCAATTGACTCACTGTCTGACCGCGCCGAAATGGCAATTGTCACTTTCCTGCAAAAGCATCCCGATTGTCTCTATATCGAGATCGAAGAGGACTTATATCCACGCCTGCCTGGGCTGCTGACCCCCTCCAAGGGGTTGATCTATCAAGTGCTGAATTCCTATTCCAAACGGGCGGGCGGCGCGTGGCGTTTGCGCCAGGAGGACGCACCCTCCAATCGCCGCGAAGAGTTGAAGCAAATGGCTGTCCTGGTAGAATCCATCGGCACGCGGCTAGGGTACGTCACGCGCAAGGAAAACTCCACCTTGGTCTGGGAAGAGAACGGTATGACCGAACGTGTCTTTCACCTGCTGGCTTCGGCTTTGATCCGGCGGACTGTGGCCGCGAATTCCCATCCTGCCGAGAAATGCGTGCTGGTATTGCCCGGCGGCCGCGCGGCCCTGGCCGCCTACAAACAACAACGCGATCCAGGACTGGCCGAACGCCTGCATGGCTGGCGTATACTGAAGTTCAGGCTGCTGCGCGCCCTGGCAGATATCCCCGTGCTCAACCGACAGACTTTCGAGGAACAGATTGCCAGCGACCCTGTGGAACAGGCCAAAGGCCAGATGATGATGTTCTAACCACGATGAAAAAACTCCTTCCTATCCTGCTTATTCTCTCTCTCGCTTTGGTCTCCTGTATCACCATCTCTACGCAGACTGAAACCCCGGTCACGCCTTCCTTCGTGACCTCGACCTTGCCGCCGACACCTGGGGTCCCCTCTCCAGTCACGCTTGCCCCCACCGTCCCACCCAAAACGCCGACCATAGCAGTCACTGCGCCGCCCAACTGCAAATACCAGGCTGTCCTGATGGAAGACGTCACCGTGCCGGACGATACGCACATGGATGCGGGCCAGTCATTCACCAAGACCTGGAAGTTCAAGAACACCGGTACCTGTCCGTGGGTGGGATATAAACTGGTCTTCGCGCTGGGCAACCAGATGGGCGCGCCCGACTCCGCGCCTGTGCCGCAGACCCTCCCTGGTGATACCGTGGATATTTCTGTGGACCTGGTAGCCCCAGCCGCAGATGGAAATTATGCAGCTTATTTCACCCTGCACACCGACAAAGATCAATACGTGCCCATTGGCCTGGAGAAGACCTTCTGGGTCAAGATCATCGTCGGGAAGGGGTCACCGCCCACCGCCGCGCCGACCAGCGGATCATCTTCCGGCGGAGGAAACGCTGGAGGCGGGACGATCAACTGCAAGTTCAGTGAGAACGGGAACTACGTCAGCCAACTGCTTTCACTCATCAATTCAGCCCGATCCGCCGCGAAGCTTCCTGCCGTTTCTGTTAATTATGCGCTGACCGCCGCGGCGCGCGATCACAGCGTGGATATGGCTTGCAATAATTTCCTGGGGCACACCGGCTCGAACGGCTCCAGCATTGGCAGGCGGATCGCTGCGGCAGGATACGCCGCATCCTATTATGAGGAGATCATCGCCATTGGCACGCCAGAGGATGCCATGTCGCAGTGGCGCAATTCTGCAGATCATTGGAATGTCGTGTTGGATCCAAAAGTAACGGAGGTCGGGATCGGGTACGTGTATTATTCCAATAGCGACTATGGAGGTTATTTCACGGCAGACTTTGCCAACCCGCAACAATGAGGCTGACAGGTAATTAAATTTTATCGGTTGAAAAGAGAAGGAGAAGATTTCATGTATCATAAAAAACTTACTTTCATAATCCTGGCTGCATTTCTGCTCTCCGCTTGTGGTGGAAGCCCGGTGACGACTCAATCGCCAGTGACCGAGCCGCCGCTGGTTACAAATGTAACCAGCGCTCCCAGTACGAATGCTCCCCCGACGCCGACCCCGACTCCTGCCGCCCCGGTCACTGCCGCGCCCGACACGAGCACTCCCACCGCTGCCGCTCCGTCCCCAACCCCCACCCCGGCCAGCTGCGAAGACAACGCTTCCTTTGTGCTGGATGTGACCGTCCCCGATAACACGGTCTTTACGCCGGGCGCCGCCTTCACGAAAGTCTGGCGGATAAAGAACACCGGCTACTGCACCTGGTCGAACCAGTACACTTTGGTCTATAAATCCGGCGACCAGATGGGCGCGCCCGACACTTTGCCCCTGAGCGAGACAAAACCCAACGACACCCTCGACATCTCCGTGAACATGACCGCGCCCACCGAGAACAGAATCTTCCGAGGCAATTTCGAAATACATAGTCCATCGGGCGCAACCCTGGCGATTGACAAGTCCAAGCTCTTGTGGGTAATCATCAAGGTGGTGTCCACTACTGCCGGCGCGGGCAGCACCGGCACTCCCGTCCCGGGCGGGACCGGCACGCCAGTGGCCAACACCACCAACATTCCGGGACTGCTCGTCTCCACCTGCGGCTATACCACCGACGCATCCAACGTGGCCGACACGATCGCCGCCATCAACGCCTACCGCGCTCAGAGCAACCTGCCTCCGTACACGGTCAACGCGCAATTGACGCTCGCCGCCCAATCCCATGCCGAGGATATGGCCTGCAACAACCTGTTCTATCACCCCGGCTCGGACGGTTCCACCCCCGCCTCACGCGTGTCCGCCGCGGGATACGCGGCTTCGTTCGTGTCCGAGAACGTTTATGGCAGTTATCCTCCCCTGACCGGACAGGGAGTAGTCACCTGGTGGGCCACGGATACAACCGACCTAAACCATAACAAGAACCTGCTTTCCACGCAATACGTGGATATCGGGGTCGGCTACGCCTTCTACAACAACTACGGATATTATGTTGTAGACTTTGCCGTGCCGTAAAGAGGAGTAGAGCGAGATATTATCTCGCTCTACTTTTTATTTCCAGGATTTTCCCAACTCGACCAGCGAGTTGTAATACAGTTCGATGCTGGGGATGAAGTGCCGTTCATCTTTCGCGTGCGGACCGATGCCCGACTGCCCCCACACGACGGCCTGACCACCGGGAGCGAACCGGGCGCTTGTGCCGGGGAGTTTCCGTCCGATCTTCGGCTCACTCGCTTCGACTCCGCTCAGCGCGAATG
>JAKANW010000269.1 GCA_021823555.1 Chloroflexota bacterium | reverse complement strand
GCGGCGATACCAACGGGCCGCAGGATGTGGCCGTGAGCTTCATTCCACCCACGCTCGATTTCATAGAGTGGCGCGTGGACGAGAAGGGCAAACCCGCCGTGGCCTACGGACTACGCGGCTGCTTCCGCACCTCGAACGTGGTAGGCAACAAGGTCGAGATCTGGGGCGGGGAGTATCCCGTGATCTGTGTCGTGGTTGAGGATGCAGAGAATACCCACATCATCTACAACCTCGGCGAGCATTACTTCACCAACCAGGCCGTTCCGACGCGATCCTTCTTGTTGTTCGGATATGTCGGCAACGGGTATTGGGTCTGGCTGGGCACACAGAATAATCCCAAGGTGACCATCGAGGACTTTGCCAAGATGGATAACGAACGCCTAACTGTTTCCTTGATGTTCGATTCCCAACCCTGGGACCTCGCCTGGTTGCAAAGTCGTTACGGCCTGACCCAACAACCACTTCCAGACGGCTGGCAAAACTTCAACGACCCGGCTGAACAGCAGATCATCCTGGATGAACTGGTGAATGGGATCATGGTGACGCCATGAAATACGTTCCTACTTTTTACCTGGTGATCGCGCTGGCCCTCCTGGTCATTCATCCAGCCGCGGCGCAATCCACGCCCCCGGTCTGCCATTATGAACCCACCGGCGAGATCGTTTGTACTACAGGTGGCGGGGGAGGCGGTGGTGGTGGTGGAGGGGGAGGCGGCGGAGGCGGAGGAAGTTGCACGCCCGGCACACACATGGAATACCAGATCACTGGCTACAACCCATCCACCCAAACCTGCTCCGGCTTTCCAGCCATCGTGGACAACTGCACCGGCCAGATCATCGAAGCGGCCGGGGACGCGGTGGATGATATTCCATGCACGATGGAAGCCGGCCCGCCGCCCAACCCCTGCACCACCCTTACGGTAGGCGCGGGCGGGATCAGTTGCGAGGCCACGCAATGGAACGTCACGGCGCGCGTTTCCTTCCCGCAGATCTTTTTGGATGTGCGTCCCTATCCGGTCACACTGGTGCGCTGGCCGACCGCGATACGTAACGGCGGCCTGAACACGGCTTCGGGCACAGGGAGTGTTGCGTACATTCCCTATGGCGGCGGTTCGCCCGGGAATCCCCAGGTGGGCGACTGGCGTGACTTGCGCCTGACCCTCACCTTGAGTCCCGCCGCGGACATGTTCGTCTTCCTGCCACATATCGGCCAGTTGATCCTGCCGGATCACGGCGAGACCGGCAGCCCGCGCACCATCAAATGGGAGGTGCCTTCCCACCCAGTAGTGGGCGGCGGTCCGCTGGCGGGCACGATCACCGGGCTGGAGGAACTCCCCTCTGATATGCCTCTGTTCGTGGGTTCCGGGCGCGCCCCGTACATGTTATCCTGGGAGCTACGCTACTACATATATGAAGCAATCACGGAATGCGTCTCAGGACCGGATGGCAGCGGCTCGTACAACTGTGGGGGCGGCACGGGCCATCGGGAGATCGTGGGCTACGAGTGGCGACTGCATCGTGAGGGCGGGGTGATCCCACCGAGCGCGGTGGATGGCCTCCCGCCCCAAATGGCAGCCGATCTGAACGGCGACGGTGTGGCGGATGCCTATTGGGACAACAACCTCACCATCCGGCGCATGGATGACAACAACCGCATCGACAACCCACGCTACCAGCGTTCCTGGAACTGGGGTGGGACGATCTATTGGGCGGTGCGCGAAGGCCAGGGGCAGATCGGTTGGCCAGAGCAGTAGTTTTTTTGTAGGGTGAAACAGTTTGCATAAATCGGTCTATTGAACTTCACTTAGTATTTGATCCATGCAAACTGCAATCACTCTTTACCTAATTTTGTGAGATTTGGGAAACTCCCACTTTTCAAGGTTAAAGCATTAATCGCGCTAAACCCTTTAGTCTTCATCTGTACTTCATAAATCTCAACTACAATATTGGCGGAGATTTATATGCGTGTGTTGATCGTCGAAGATGAAAGAAAAATATCCGCCTATGTCAAGCGTGGTCTGGAAGAATCCGGTTACGCTGTAGATGCCGCCTACACAGGTCGCGAAGCGCTGGATTGGGCAGAGTCCGCACCGTATGATGTCATCATCCTGGATATCCTGCTCCCTGAGATGGATGGTCTTGCTGTTTGCCGCGAATTACGCCGCCAGAAGAATCGCACTCCCATCCTCATGCTCACCGCCCGCGATTCCATTGATGATCGCGTCGCAGGTCTGGACGCAGGCGCGGATGATTATCTTGTCAAACCCTTTGCCATCAAAGAATTGCTTGCCCGCCTGAGGGCGCTCAGCCGCCGCGCCGGAGATGTGCCCAAATCCCCCATCATGGAATTTGCCGACCTGACACTGGATACCAGCACCCGCCAGGTAAAACGCCAGGGTCGCACCATCGAACTCGCCGCAAAGGAATATGCCGTGCTCGAATGTCTCATGCGCGAGCCGGAACGCGTGCTGACCCGTACTCTGATCGCCGAGCATGTCTGGAATTACGATACGTTCAACCAATCCAATGTAGTGGATGTCTACATTCGCAACCTGCGCCGCAAGATCGACGATGGGTTTGATGTAAAACTTATCCATACCGTACGCGGAGCAGGGTATCGCCTGTCGTTACATGAAACAGATTAAAAGTCTGCGCGCCCGGTTCGCCATTTGGACTACGGGCTTGATCCTGCTCGTCTTGGCAATCTTCGGGACGTTTGTTTACGTCAACCTCAGCCTCAGCCTGCACACGGCCATCGACAGTTCTCTATCCCTTACTGCCGCACAAACTGCCGCCAGTCTGAATGTGGACAATGGCAAGATCATTATCTCTGAACCCATCACCCCGGAGGAAAGCGGTTTTCAAGCCTTCAGCGAACGCGGCTTGACGTTGATTATCTTGTCCAAAGATGGAACCATTCTGGAGTCTGTTGGTCCCCATCGAAATACCCCTCAAGCCTTTGAACAATTAAATCCAAACGGAAGTTTTACCACCGTCCCGATCGCCAATGACGACTCCATTCGAGTCTATACCCTGCCCGTCCTGGATAACCAGCGGACAGTTGGCTGGGTCCAGGTTATGCAAAGTCGCGGATCGGCACGCGACACGTTGGGTCGTCTGCTGCTGACGCTCCTTCTTGGTGGTGGGTTGCTTTCCATCCTTTCTGGTTTCGGGGGATATTTTCTTGCCACCCGCGCTCTGGCGCCCATCGACAACATTACCAAAACTGCCGATGCCATCTCCACCGAGGAACTTTCCGCACGACTGCCCTCACCGGATACAGAAGATGAGGTCAGCCGACTTGCCAGTACATTCAACAATATGCTCGCGCGCCTCGAAAGCGGTTTCCAGCGTGAACGCCAATTCACTGCCGACGCCTCGCATGAACTACGCACCCCGTTGGCGGCCATGCAGGCGATCCTTTCGGTCACACGCGAGGGTGAGCGTTCTCCTGCTGAATACCGCGAAGCGCTGGATGACCTCGCGGACGAAACCAGCCGGATGCGCGGACTGGTGGAGGATTTGCTACACCTGGCGCGCGGAGAAAGCGGGCTGGTCCTGCACCAGGAACCGCTTGATTTATCCACTCTGCTGACCGATGTTGCCGATTCCCTGCGCCCGCTGGCTGAGGCCAAAGGGTTAAGCCTCACCTGCTCCCTGCCTGCCGCCTTGCCCATCACTGGCGATACGGACGCGCTCATCCGCCTGTTCGTCAACCTGCTGGATAACGCCATCAAATACACTGAAAAAGGCAACATCACCATCACCGCGCGAGCTGAAGCAAAACAAGTGACGGTAGAAGTCAGTGATACCGGTATCGGAATCTCCCCTGAGCACCTTCTGCACATCTTTGAGCGTTTCTACCGGGTGGAATCCGCCCGCTCAACCAGCGGAGCCGGTTTGGGGTTGGCCATTGCACAGCAAATTGCCCACATACACGGCGGCGAAATCAGTGCGGGAAGCCACAATGGAAGCGGAACAACGTTTAAGGTGATTCTGCCCAGCCACACGAAGTAAAATGAGGGGAGGAAATTGACATGCAAAACCATGCGAATACTCAAACAGGCTTAACCTCCGCCGAAGCCGCCCGCCTGTTGGCGCAGTTCGGCCCAAACGCCATTCCTGAAACCCAAAAGCACCCCTGGCTCGATTTTCTCAAACGCCTGTGGGGGCCTGTCCCCTGGATGTTGGAAGCGGCGGTGATTCTCGAAATCGTTTTGGGGAAATATGACGAAGCGGCGATTATCGCCGCGCTGATTCTGTTCAACGCCGTTTTCAGCGCCGCGCAGGAAAAACGCTCCTCCGACGCGCTGGCCATGCTGCGCCAACGCTTGAAACTAACCGCCCGCGTGCGGCGCGACAGCAAGTGGCAGACTCTCACCTCCGAGCAACTCGTCCCTGGCGATGTGATTCACATCCGCATGGGCGACTTACTGCCCGCTGACGTGCAGCTGTTGGATGGTCGCCTGCTACTCGATCAATCCGTGCTGACGGGCGAATCGCTACCGGTGGAGGCAGTAAGCGGCGGCGAAGCATACACTGGCACAGTTACGCAGCATGGCGAGGCTACGGCACTCGTCACGGCCATAGGCACGCGCACACGCTTTGGGCGCACCGCCGATTTGGTGCGCTCGGCCAAAAGTCAGAGCAATCTCGAAAAAGTGATTTTCTCGGTCACGCGGGCGCTTATCATTTTGGACGGCTTGCTGGCTCTGGCAGTGGTGGCCTACGCATTGCTGACTCATCTGCCGCTGGTGCAAATCCTGCCGTTTGCGCTTATCCTGCTGGTGGCTTCGGTGCCAGTGGCGCTGCCTGCCACCTTTGCGATTGCCACCGCGCTGGGTGCACAGGAACTTTCTCACCAGGGCGTGTTGGTGACAAACCTGGCCGCCATCGAGGAAGCGGCGGGGATGGACACCCTGTGCAGCGACAAGACTGGCACGATTACCGAAAACCGCCTGAGCGTTTCTGACCTGCACCCCTACGAACCACAAGACGAAAAGAGTCTGCTGCAACTGGCCGCGATGGCCTGCGACCCATCCACGCAAGACCCGCTCGATCTGGCAATTTTGCAACGGGCGCGGGAGCAGAACATCCTGCCCGACTTCAACTTGCGCCAGCAGTTCCTGCCTTTTGACTCGGCGACCAAGCGCTCCGAAGCCGTTTTTCAAATGGACGGCGCGTCGCTGCGCGTTGCCAAGGGCGCACCGCACGCCATTGCGCCGTTGTGCGCCGTCTCACTCGCCACGCTCGAATCGGATGTGGACAACCTGTCCGCACTAGGCTACCGTGTGTTGGCTGTCGCGCATGGAGACGGAAAATCCATGCAGGTGA
>JAKANW010000268.1 GCA_021823555.1 Chloroflexota bacterium | reverse complement strand
ACTTCCGTGGATGTTCATGCGGGCGATTCGGAACAAGATTATCCACGATTATCGAGAGGTCAACCTGAACATCATTTGGGATACCGCCAAAAACGATTTGCCTCCGTTGAAGAAACAGGTCAAGAAATTGCTCGGCGAATAAAAAGGCGGCTGTCACGCCGCCTCTTTCATTTCATTCCGCTTCCCTCGCAATCACCTCTTCCAGTGTCACATTCAACGTCTTCGCCAGCGCGGACTTGCCAAGATCTGACATGTCTCATCCGCGCCGTGATTGACCGAAACGATTGCGGGGACGCGCGTCACGATGATCGGGGTTGCTCGAAGACATGTCAGGTCTGCCCGTTGCGAACGCGAATTGAAGCAGGAAAATGTCCAGTCGTACCGCTTGTGCTTGATATAATCCAAGCATGGCTCAGTCAACCGCGCGTTCCAGGAATTCTCGACCAAAAAAGGTGCTAAAGAAGCGCCCAGAAAACCGCGGCTTCAATGATCGTTTTGTCATACTGGAACAAAAAATCACCCCGTTATTGAAGCCTTACGTCAAACGGATTTCTGTGTTCGGCTCATACGCCGCGGCGAGGAGACTGCCGAGAGCGACATTGATCTGCTGGTGGCTCTCAAGCCGTCCCATTTGCACCCCATTCCCCACCTCCTACAATTGACACCTCGTCCCAAATCCATGATGACAAATATTTATCAAAAAAGTGATAAATATCTTGTCAGAAGCCGGGACTGCATGATAGAATTTTGATAAATCGGCTTGAAATAGACTGATTTTTATTCAAAACTTTATCAAAGAGGAGAATTTCATGAACTTCGTCCAGACCGTCTTGCTCGGTGCGCTTGCAGGTTTTACGATCTATCTGGGCTTGCCCCTTGGCCGGATTAAAAAGATCACCGATAAAGCCCGCTCGTTTCTCTCAATGATCTCAGCCGGCATCCTGATCTTTTTGTTCTTTGATATCTTCGGGCAACTTTCCGAGCCTATCGAGGAAATTCTTAATCAGTCAAAATTTACAGAGTTTTCCATCCTGCTTGCGATCTTCATTGTAGGGTTTGGAATTGGTTTATTGGGCCTCATCGTTTTCGAGCAGCGTTTCATCCGCCTGCGCACGGAACAGAACCAGGTATTATCCCCGTCCCATCTGGCATTATTGATCGCCACTGGCATTGGGTTGCACAATTTCTCGGAAGGGCTGGCCATTGGCCAATCCGCGGGACGCGGCGAGATCGCCTTCGCTGCAATCCTCATCGTCGGTTTTGGATTGCACAATGCCACCGAGGGCTTTGGGATCGTCGGCCCCCTGGCAGGGAAGGAACGACCCTCATGGGGGTTCCTGGGTCTCATGGGATTGATCGGCGGCGGACCAACGTTCCTCGGAACGATTGTGGGATATTATTTTGTGTCAACCGCCATGTCCATTTTGTTCCTCTCCCTGGCGGCGGGCGCACTGGTTTACATCGTCGGTGAATTGTTCCGGATGAACTGGCACTCCGTGACAAAAGTGCAGGCGAGTTGGGGACTGCTGGCGGGCTTTATCCTTGCCTTTCTTACGGACCTGGTGCTTGTTTTCGCCGGGGTTTGAACAGTCTGAGAGAGAAAAAAAGCCTGGCGAATATCGTCAGGCTTTTTGGGTTCATTGGTGATTAGGGTTGGTACACAACGAAGTTGTCGAAGTTGACGCTCACGTTCGGATCCTCGAAGGTGCCCACGATCAGGCCCACATCACCAGTCGTGAAGGATGTATCGGTGACCGAGGAAAGCTGTTTGCCATTGACATACAGGGTCAACGTGGAGCCAACGCAATCACCGCGCACATGGTTGGTAACATTGCCGGCATTGATGCCGCTGGCCGCCTGCATCTTGTCTGATGACAGGTATTTGGCTTTGCCGCCTTCATACTTGCCAATCACCTGGTAGCCGTCGCTGGAAACCATAAAGAAATAAAAGTTGTTATCATCCACGAAACGGCAAACCACGCCAAAACCGTTATTGTCGGTGCCGCTGGCCTTGGTGGCATCCACTTCGATGCTGACGTCCGAGAAGGTCACGCCTGGATGCGCCCATACATCCTGCTCTTTCGTAATGGCCTGGATCTGGTACTGACCATCGGCTGTGTAGTTCGCGGCCTTATCTGCATCCGATGCGACAGGCCAGCCGCTGCTGGAACTGGAAAAATCATCTTTGTAAAGGATGCTTTTGCCGGTTTGTGCGGGCGTTGTTGGGCTGGTACCGCCCGGTACATTTGTGAGAGTGCTGCAAGCCAGGCTGGCCAGGACAAGCACAGTTAGGGCAAATATAACTTTTTTCATTTTGCAGTCTCCTTTTTATACAATTGGGCGCAGTATAGCAACCACAATTATAACCGCCCATCCCCCCATCAGGGGATTTTGACGTTTCATGTGCGGCGGCATGGCAGGCTAACTTGACAAAAGGATACAGGGCGGTACAATCCCCGCACTGGAGACTATTGAACACATTACCTGAGGAAATCCTGGCCTGTATCCAACGCGCGCTGGAGGAGGATATCGGTCCCGGCGACGCCACCACCGAAAGCATCGTTCCGCCTGAGGCCGCCATGTGTGGACAGATCATTGCCAAGCAGGCGGGCATCGTTGCCGGCTTGGATGTAACCAAGGCCGCCTATGAATTGCTGGATGCGGAAATCCTGTTCGACGCGAAAGTGGATGAGGGCGCGCACGTGGAGAACCGGCAAACCCTTGCCCTCGTCTCAGGCCGGACCCGCAGCCTGCTCACCGCCGAACGGACCGCGCTCAACTTCCTGGGGCGGATGTCGGGCATTGCCACGCTGACACGTCAGTTCGTGGACGCGGTGGTGGGTACGCGCGCAGTCATCCTCGACACGCGCAAGACCGCGCCAGGTCTGCGCCTCGTGGACAAACTGGCCGTCAAACTCGGCGGCGGCAGGAATCACCGCATTGGCCTGTACGACATGATCCTCATCAAGGACAATCACATTGACTACGCGGGCGGGATCGAAGAAGCCGTCAGACGCGCACGCGCCTCAAATAGCGGCCTCCAGATTGAGGTCGAAGCGCGAACCGTGGCCGATGTTAAAGTCGCGCTAAGTTTGGGAGTCGAAAGAATCCTGCTCGATAACATGTCGGTTGAGATGATGGCTGAAGCGGTGCGCCTGACGAATGGCCGCGCCAAGTTGGAAGCCTCGGGAAACGTCACGCTGGAGACGGTGCGACGAATCGCCGAAACGGGCGTGGACTTCATCTCCGTCGGCGCGCTGACCCACTCGGCCAAAGTGTTCGATGTGAGTTTTGATTACGTTAATGCGGGACACGGATAACACGGATTTCACGGATGAATTTAAAAAAATCCGTGTAATCAGTGAAATCCGTGTCCAAAAAGGAATTTAAATGAATCAACAAGTTCAAGCGATGTACGACAAAATGCGGGTGAAGCTCGAAAAGGTTGTCCCCGATGTGGAACTGCGGATCAAAGCAGAGATCGCCGTGGAGATCAACGCACTGAAAATCGAGCGCAACGCGATCATCCTCGGTCACAACTACATGGAGCCCGCGCTCTTCTACTCCATCCCCGATTTCACAGGCGACTCGCTCGACCTGAGCCGCAAAGCCGCGCAGACCGACAAGGATGTGATCGTCTTCTGCGGCGTCAAGTTCATGGCCGAGACCGCCAAGATCCTGAACCCGTCCAAGACCGTGCTCCTGCCATCGGACAAGGCGGGCTGTTCGCTGGCCGCTGCCATCACCGCGGACGATGTGCGCGCGTTGAAGGCGCGTTTCCCTGACGTGCCCGTCGTGACCTACGTCAACACCTACGCGGACGTGAAGGCCGAGAGCGACATCTGCTGTACATCGTCCAATGCGAAGGCGGTCGTGGAATCGCTCCACACCGACAAGGTCATCTTCCTGCCCGATGAGTATCTGGGCGGAAACGTGGCGCGCGAGTTGGGATGGAACATTATCTACCCCGATCTCGCCCTCACCCCCCAGCCCCCTCTCCCACAGGGAGAGGGGGGGACGCTCATTGGCTGGCGCGGACGTTGCGAAGTCCACGAGAAATTCACCGTCAACGACATCCAGACCGTGCGCGCCCAATTCCCTGACGTGGCTGTGCTGTCGCACCCCGAGTGCAGTCCCGACGTCACCGCCGCGTCTGATTTTTCGGGCAGCACCAACGCCATGATCAAGTTCGTGAAAGAATCCAACGCGCCGCAATACTTGGTGCTAACCGAATGCGCCATGGGCGACAACATCGCCGCCGCCAATCCCGAAAAGGACATGCTGCGCCTGTGCATGATCCGCTGTCCGCACATGAACACCATCACAATGGAAGATACGCTCGAAGCGCTGAAGTTCAATCGTTATGAGATTGATGTGCCAGAGGAGATTCGGGTGCGGGCGGAGAGGTCGGTGCAGAGGATGATTGAAATTGGGTAAAACCAATACGGACGCGGAAAACACGGATTGACGCGGACGAGCGCGGATAGATTTAATTTTGAAAAAAAGAGGAGGATCCACTATGGAAGCAAAGAAGGTTGACGTGCAGAATCTGAAGCACAAGGAAATCACAGACAAGATTTTGCACGCATTTTTCAAGATCGTTTACCCCGCGCTTGGATTTGGTTTTCTCGAAAAGGTGTACGAGAACGCGATGGTGATTGCCCTTCGGCAAATGGGTTTGAAGGTTGAGCAACAGGTGAAGATTACCGTCTATTTTGCAGGTCAAATTGTGGGAGAATACTTCGCGGATCTGATTGTCGAAGGTTGTGTTGTCGTTGAACTCAAAGCAGTGCAGAATCTTTTGGAAGAACACGACGCACAACTCTTGAACTACCTGCGCGCGACCGAATATGAAGTCGGTCTGTTACTCAACTTCGGACCTCAGCCCCGCTTCCGTCGCAAAGTCTTTGACAATGAACGAAAATCATCCGCGACATGGAAAAAGCCATAGGACGCGGACGAGCACCGATTGACACAGAAAATGCGGAAAGAATTATAAAGAAAGAATCTCCGCGTCCATCCGTGTTTATCCGTGTTTTCCGCGTCCCATCTTGCAAAATCTAGGAGTCACACATGCTCCAAACAGACGTACTCATCATCGGCACGGGGATCGCGGGGGCGACGGCCGCGCTGAAGTTGGCGGAAGATCCCAACCGTCACATCACGATCATCACGCGCGAGCCTGACCCGCACGAATCCAACACGGGGTACGCGCAGGGCGGGATCATCAGCCGCGGTCCCGACGACAGCGCCGACCTGTTGGTGAAGGACATCCTCGAGGCGGGCGCGGGCGCGTCGCTGCCGAGCGCGGCGCGCATTCTGGCGGAGGAGGGACC
>JAKANW010000267.1 GCA_021823555.1 Chloroflexota bacterium | reverse complement strand
TGATGTGGCACTTCATCCATTCATTGTCAGCCGCGTCGAATCGATCAATGGATGAAAAGGCAGTCCCATGATTACGGTACAGAAACTCACTGAAGGCAGGAATGACAAGGTACGGGTAACGTTCACAATGCCCGCGACGGACAATTGCGGCTGTCTCTACCTGGTGGGATGGTTCGAAGAGCGGCACGAAAGCGTCTATCGGATGGAACGCGCAGATGTAGGGCGCGGGACGAGGCGTTAGGAAATAGTGGATGGAGATTGAAACGCCCATTCGGAATCGCTGCGTAACAAGTGTTATATTCTTTGTGATATTATGGTATAAGAATATATGTAACACTTGTTACAAAGCAGGAGCCGCGCTATGGAATGGTTGCTTTTCACTTCCCAATTCCCTGCCTCACCCTCCAGCCTGCGCGTTATGGTCTGGCGGCGGATGAAGGCAGCGGGAGCTGTAAGCCTGCAAAACGGCGTGTGGGTGCTGCCGCGCACCAAAGAGCAAGAACGCGTTGTGCAGGAGCTCTTGGGTCATCTGGAACAGCAGGGGGCAGAGGGACAATCCTTTACAGCTACCGCCCTGACTGAATCCGTCGAACGGGATCTGTTGAAACGGTTCCGTGACCAACGTGATGAAGAATACGCGGAATTGATCGAACGCTGCGAAGGTCTTTTGGAGGAACTGGCCAAGGAAACGAAAAAGAAGAAATTCAAGTTTGCCGAACTGGAAGAGAACGAAGATGAGCTGCGAAAACTGGAAGGCTGGCTAGGGAGGATCAAAGCACGCGATCATATCGGCGGAGAACGTGCTACGGAGGCCGCCCGGATGCTTGAGGCCTGCCGGAAGGCGCTGGCGGCCTTTGCCGACAGCGTTTACGCCCAGGAACAGGTCACATCCAAGGATGATTCGTCCGAATGATTTTTCAGGAGAAACCATGCTGTCCAAATCAGACTTCACAGAACAAAAATGGCACGCACTGGAAATTGAAGAAATCAACGCCCAATTGAGAGGAAATACCTCCGCCGGGCTCACGAATGAAGGGGCCCTGGAACGCTTGCATCACTTCGGCCCGAATAGCCTGGTCGAAGAGAAGCACGAGTCCTTCTGGAAGGAATTTCTGGAAGAGTTAAGCGAGCCTCTGATTCTGATGCTCCTCGGCACAGGCGTTCTGTATGCCCTATGGGGTGAGTTGAGCGACGCAATCACCATCTTCGTTGTCATTCTGACCCTGAATACCGTCGAAGTCGTCAATGAGCAGCGCGCCAAGAAAGCCATTGCTTCTCTGAGGAAGCTGGCAGAACCGACCACTTCTGTCTTGCGGGATGGACATGCCCGGGAAATTCCCGCCGAGCAGGTGGTGACCGGAGATGTCATCCTGCTCCAGGCCGGCAGACGCGTTCCTGCTGATGCGTGCCTGCTCGAAGCTTATGGTCTGGCGGTGGACGAGTCCTCCTTGACCGGCGAATCGGTTCCTGCGGAAAAGGAGGCTGGTGCCACCCTCAAGGTTGACGCACCTCTTGCTGAACGTTCCAACATGGTCTTCGCCGGGACGCTGGTGACGCGCGGGCGCGGCAGCGCCATTGTGGCGGGAACGGGCATGCGCACGGAACTTGGGCGCGTGGCCGGCCTGACGCGTCGGATCAAAGAGCCGCGCACGCCCTTGCAAAAAACGATGGATGAACTCAGCCGCTGGATGGTCTGGCTGGCCCTGGGCTTCAGCCTGATTGTGCCGGTTCTCGGATACTTCCTAGCGCACCAGCCTCTGCAAACCATGCTGCTGACCGGCCTGTCGCTGGCCTTTGCCACGATCCCGGAGGAACTGCCCATTATCATCACCATGGTGATGGGCCTGGGCGCATACCGCCTTTCCAGGAAACGGGCCATCGTGCGCCGCCTTAAGGCCGTGGAAACGCTGGGCGCGGTCACGGTCATCGCGACCGACAAGACCGGCACCCTGACCGAGAACCGCATGGAAGTCAGCGCTCTGTTTCCCGAGAGAAATCGAGAACGCCTCTTGATGATCGGTATGCTATGCAACGATGCATCCCTGGACGGCGGCGAATTTTCCGGCGACCCTCTGGACACGGCGCTGTTACGCGCCGCCTCACGCGCCGGACTGGAGCCTTCTGCAACACGATCGAGGTTCCCGCTGCAAAATGAATTCACTTTCGATAATACGCGTAAACGCATGTCTGTGATTCGCCTGCAAGGTGATGGAGGGTCTCTCGTGGCGGTAAAAGGTGCGCCGGAAGCGATCCTGACCCTCTGCACCGATCAAAAAACTTCAGACGGCCAGCAAGCGCTCACCTCCCAATGCCGGCAGGAGATGCTTGAACAAGCCAGCCGAATGGCCGCGAACGGCTTGCGCGTGGTCGCGTTCGCCGAGAAGGTTTCTGCCTCGTCTCAGGTCACGCAGGAACAAGCCGAATCAAATCTGATCTTTATTGGATTGGCCGGACTAGCCGACCCGCCGCGGCTCGAAGTACGTGACGCTGTTCAGGCCTGTCAGGAAGCGGGCATTCGCACAATTATGGTTACGGGGGATCATCCCATCACCGCAAAATCCATCGCGGAGAAGGTGGGCTTGAAAGGTGATAGACAGGTGTTAACCGGCCCGGAATTGGACCGGCTCAATGACCAAGATTTGGAAAAAATGGCGGCGGAGGTTTCCATCTACGCCCGTACGACGCCGGAGCACAAACTGCGCATCGTGTGCGCGTTGCAAGGACACGGGGAACGCATCGCCGTCACCGGTGACGGCACCAATGACGCTCCGGCTCTGGTAGCCGCTGACATCGGTGTGGCGATGGGAGCATCCGGCAGTGATGTCGCGCGCGAGGCCGGCGACATCGTGTTGGCAGATGACAACTTCACCACGATCACGAACGCGATCCATGAAGGGCGTGTCCTGTTTGAGAATCTCAGGAAGGGTGTTCGTTATTACCTGGCCTGCAAAGTTGCGTTGGTCTCCATTACCCTGCTCCCCGTGTTGTTGAAGATTCCTGTTCCCTTTGCTCCCATACAGATCATCCTGATGGAATTGTTCATGGATCTGGCCGCCGCGGCGACGTTTACGGCTGAACCAGCCGAAGGTGACATTATGAAGCATCCCCCGCGCGATCCGCAGGAGCGTTTCATGAATCGCTCGATGGTAACCAGTATCTTTGTTTCAGCTGCCGGCCTGTTTGCGGTGGTATCGCTTGCATATTTACTAGCCTGGTACAGCGGCACAGGCCGGGCGATTGCCCAGACGGTTGCTTTCGCCGCCTGGCTGCTGGGCCATGTGCTGCTGGCGTTCAATATGCGCTCGTCGCGCCAGCCGCTTTATCAAGTGGGATTCTTCTCGAACCGCCTCATGCTTGGCTGGGGGATGGCGGCCATATTATTCGTCCTCCTAGCAGTGTATTTGAAGCCGCTTCAACTGGTACTGAAGACCGCGGCGCTCAGCAGTTCTCAATGGTTTCTGATCATCGGTGCAGTTGTGATAGGAACATTTTGGATGGAGGTCTATAAGGTATTTACGTTTCGCTACAGATCCCGATATCCAGCGTAATCGCGAGAGGTCCCGCACATCGCGCTATCAGTAAATCGCGAGAAGCGTGGGAAAGTCCGTGGCGCCCAGGCACCACGAGTATTCCTTCGTGAAGTACTGAGTATCTATTTCTGTCGCAACAGCCGCGCCGAGTTGGAAAGGATACCTATATCTGGCAGCGATTGCGCGGCGGCGGCAAATACAGGCGGTAAAATGCCGAATGCCGCGAGCGTCAATCCAACAACATTGTATACGGCAGTGAAAACAAGATTCATCTTGACGATGCCCATCGTTCGACGCGCAATGCGAAGCGCCTGCGGCACCAAAGTCCAGTCTTCGCACATGAGAGCAATGTGCGCGGCTTCGATGGCGATGTCCGTTCCCGCCGCACCCATCGCAATGCCGACATCCGATTGCGCCAGCGCGGGCGCGTCGTTGACTCCGTCACCGATCATCACAACCACATGACCTTTCGCCTGATATTCCTTCACGATTCCAATTTTATTTTCAGGCAGTAAATTGGCGCGATATTCGACGCCGAGTTTTTCGGCCAGCGCGGAGGCAGTGCGTTCGTTGTCGCCCGTCAGCAGTTCGATGTGTTTGATGCCGAGTGAGCGCAATTCTGCAATGGCAGATGGAACTTCGGGGCGAAGCGTATCGGCAGCGGCGAGGATTCCCGCCAGTTCATTGTTGGAAGCGAGAAACAGCAAAGTCTTTCCTTGTTGCTCAAGTCCTTGAGCGAGGGGCAAAGAATCTACCGACGGGATCAAGCGGCGATTCCCAATCGCAACTTGATTGCCGTTGATTCTTGCGCGAATGCCCATGCCCGGAATCGATTCAAAATTCTCCGGCTCTAAAAGTGCGATCTCCTGTGCGCGAGCCATGGCGCGCACGGCCTCCGCCAATGGATGTTCGGAGTAACGTTCGGCAGACGCGGCGAGCATGAGAATATCAGAAGCAGGCAAACCATTCAATGGAATAACATCTGTAATCTGTGGCTGACCCAATGTCAGCGTTCCGGTTTTATCCACCAGCACCACGTCGGCACGCGCCAGCGTCTCCAGATATTTTCCGCCTTTGATCAACAATCCGCGCTTCGCACTGCCGCCGATGGAAGCCAACATGGCAACCGGCGTAGCCAATGCAAACGAACACGAACACGCCACGACCAAAACTGCGGCAGTGGATAAAGGATTGCGGCTGATCAAAAACGTCAGCGCGGCGATGGCCGCGACCGCCGGCAGGTAGTACGCGCTGAATTTATCGGCGAGCCGCTGAACGTCGGCGCGATGCGCTTCAGCCTCCTCCACCATTTTGACCACGCGCCCAAACGTCGTGTCCGCGCCGACGCGCAGAGTCTTCACGCGCAGGCTTCCCAGTTTGGCAATCGTCGCGGCGAAGACGTGCGAGCCACTGGCGACTTCGACGGGCATGGATTCGCCCGTGATGGATGACTGATCGAGCGTGGCGTGACCGCCGATGACTTCGCCGTCCACCGGGATTTTTTCGCCGGGACGAACGATCACCGCCTCGCCCACGCGGACCTCCGCGACAGGCACCTCGACCTCGACATTGTCGCGTTCGACGCGGGCGGTCTGCGGCGCGATGGCGGTTAATTCCGTGACCGCGCGGCGGGCGCTCTCAGTGGTGAAGTTTTCCACGTAATCACCAACGCGCATAAAGATGACGACGATCGCGGCGGTGACCCATTGACCGACCGCCAGCGCGGCAATCACGCCGATGGTCATCAAGGTATGCGAGATGACTTGACGTTTAAGCGTGGCGCGAATCACATTGCGATAGATGGGCCAG